>NZ_MRUJ01000224.1:0-6754 GCF_002099325.1 Frankia sp. KB5
CCCCCAGGGACGCTCACACCCAGCGACGCTCACGGAGCGTCACCAAACGTTGCAGGGAAAGGCTCAGTGGGTCATTTCCCCTCGGCGAACCACGGCGCGGCGGTCCGGACGGTGGAGCCGTYCATCGCGGCGGATGGCCCTATGGCCGCCGCCGTCCTGGCCGCCCTCGAGGTCCCGGCGCTCGTGCTCTCAAACGACTTCGGCGATGATCCGGGCGGGGTCCAAATCCAGGCCTGGTTAGAGCGGCACCGGGTGGCCTCCACGGCCCGGCCGGTGCCGGATCAGTCAACGTCGCACATTGTGATCGTGGCCGACGATGACGGCACCCGAACCTGGTTTCCGTACCTGCCCGGGGTACTGGATGGGCTGATGGCCGTGGACCTCACACCGCTGGCCTCGGCATCCTTCGCCTATGTGGACTGCTACCAGCTCATCGAACCAGCAAGCCTCCGCGCCATCGAGGCCGCCCGCCGGGCAGGGGTTCCGCTGCTGCTCAACCTCGGCGGCTCCAGCCTCAGCCCGGAGGTGGCTTCCGCGCTCCGGGATTGGCCGGAACTGCTGGTGATCCAGACGAACGTGGACGACGCCGCGCACGGGGAGGCCCTGGCGACGGCGGCCTCCCTGCGGAGCCAGACCCGGGCCTCCTGGGTGGTGGTCACGGCCGGAGCCTTCGGCGCGGTCGCCCTCAGCGACACCAGCCGGGTATCCGTTCCCGCCTTCGAGATCGTGGTACGGCACACCCACTGCGCCGGCGCGGCCTTTTCCGGCGGCCTTCTCTACGGTCTGCGTCTCGGCTGGCCGATGGGGGAAACCCTGGAGCTGGCAGCGGCCAGCGGAAGCCTTCGCTGCGAGCGTCCCCACCACGAACCCCTTCCGGACCTGGACCAGCTGCGCGCCTTCATCAGTTCCCGCGCTCGTCTGGCTGCCCCGGCCGCTGGCTGACCGAACGAGAAGCCCGCCCCTACGCCGTTGGAGGGGCGGGCTCTTCGGGGTGAACGCGGTTGGTCGGTCTACGGCGGCGGGTGATTAGTCGCTGATGGGCGGCACCTCCTTTGGATGCGGGGGCGTCGGCCGCGCCTCGGCACCGGCAGCGGCCAGGCATGGGGCGGCGGGGCGGTCTAAAACAGGTCCCACTCCCGGAGTGAAGTGGTCAGCTCGTCCAGGCGGTCCCGCGTCAGGCGTTTGCGGGCGGCCTCGGCGGCCGTTTCCTGGGCGGCGCCGAACTGCCACCAGCGCTCCCCAGTCTTCCGGTCCATGACCAGGAAGCGATCTTTGACGGCCGGGCCGCGGATCACCAGCGACACCGTGAACGGCTCCGCCACCACGGCGTGCACCATCGAGTGATGCAGGGCGTAGCTGCTGCCCACCGGTTCCGGCCGCACCACCAGCGCCTTCAGCGCGTCCGGGGCCGGGGCGTCGTCCACGTCCACATTGCCGAAGAGGTGGTGGCGGTACTCCCCGCGCAGCACCAGGCTGGCGTAACTCCAGCGGTGGTTGTGAGGCCGGTCGAAGTAGCCGGGGAGGAAGACGTGCAGCCGGACCCGGACACCAGCGTCATCCTGGTACAGCACGATTTTGTCCAGGATGTCGTAGTGCTCGCACAGGGCCAGCAGTTCCGGCCGCGTCGGCAGGCGGAGCAGGGCTTCCCTCACCGCCTCCGGGTCCTCCGCCACCTGCGCCAGCGCCTTGCGGGTGCCGCTCTCCACGGCGTCGAGGTCGTCCCAGTCCAGTCCCCGGAGGGGCTTGATGATCTCATTCATCAGGGTGTCTCCCTCAGTCCTCGGGCTTGGCGGACGACTTCCACAACCGGCACACCGGCACGATGTCCGGCTCCGCGGCGCAGGAGGAGCCGCCCATGACGACTTCCTCGGCGGGGCAACCGCCCTGGCAGGCGGAGGCCTTGCACCCGCCGCACGCGCTCGTCATCAGCGGTTGGGTGAACAGGTCGAACTCGTTGGCCTCGCGGTTCAACACCACCTGCCCGTCCTGCATCCGGGCGAAGTTGAGGTCCGTGTCGAACAGGTACGAACAGACGTAGCAGCGCCCGTCGGGAAAGATCGAAATGCGGTCCAGCGTCCGGCCGATGCACCCCTGGTATCCCTCCGCCGCATAGCGGCTCATCTGGTTTCGCCGGGCGTAGGTGGGCTGGTACCAGACCCGGGTTTTGTAGGCCGGGGCCACCTGGTTGATGACGTCGCAGTACGTCACCCAGGCTGATGGACCCATCGCCATGTCGGCGTTGCCGTGGCCGGTGCCGATGGTGGAGAAGACGTGGAACTTCACGAGGGACACGCCGATCTCGTCGGCCAGGTCCAACAGCTTCAGGGCGTCGCCCCGGTTGGCCCGGTTGACGGTGCAGATGATCCGGGTGTCGAAGCCGCGTCCGGCCAGCTCCGCCGTCGTCTCCAGAGCCACGTCAAAGGTGCCCTCGCCGCGTACCTGGTCGTGGGTGGCGGCGCTCCCGCCGTCGAGGCTGACCTGGACGTAGGCGAAGTCCGCCGGTTCCAGCTGGCGGAACTTCCGTGCCGCGGGCTTCTGGGCGTTCGTGGTGGTGATGACGTCCTCGTACCCCAGCTGCCGCCCGAGCCGGATGGCCTCGATGTAGTTGGGGTGAAGCGTCGGCTCCCCGCCCAGGATGGTCAGCTTGCTGCCGCCCATCCGTCGCCAGGTCCGCAGCGTCTCCGTGATCTGGGGCAACGGCATCTTCAAGGCGCGCTCCAGTCGTTCGCCCATGTAGCAGTGTTCACAGCGCAGTTGACAGGCCTCGGTGATGCAGAGGTACACATTCCGGAACCGGCCGTAGGCGATCCGGTCAATGTGTTCCGGGGCAGGTGCGTCAGCCCGGCGCGGCATCCGGGCGTGGCCATAGTCGTCCCTCGGGCGCAGGTGGGGAAGATCAAGGAAGGTGGTCATGCGGGGCTGCTCCTGGCGGTGAGGAGGGCGGTAACGGCCTGGGCGGTGTCCTCGGGGGTGGTGCCGCTGTCGAGCGCGTGAACGGTGACGCCGCCACCCGCGAACGCCTCCTTGATCCCGTCAGCGGTCTGGCGGTACCGCTGTAGCCGGGCGCGGAGGAGCCGGGGCGCGTCCCCGCGGCGGGGGTGGAGGATGCCGCCGCACCGCGCGCAGCGCTGGGGGTCGTCGGCGCGGGCCTCGGCGGGGAGGCGGGGGTCACGGATGGGGTCGCGCTCGCAGCGGTGGCAGACCCGGCGGTGATAGGCCCGCCGGTACAGCGTGGTGACGTTCACCGTCAGCTCCACGGCGACGACGGCGCAGCCGGGGGCCGTCTGCCGGAGCGCCGCCAAGAAGTGCCGGACCTGGGCGGCATTGCCGGGGAAGTTGTCGAAGATGACTGTCCCCGTGCCCCCGGCCGTGACCAAGTCCTCCAGGTAGGCCCGGAGGGTGGCAATCACGGTGAAGTCGTCAATCCAGCCCAGGCGTTCCGCGCTGGTGGCCGTGGCCGCCAAGATCGTGGTGGGGACGTGCTCACGCAGGCGGAACACGGCGGTGGCCGGGGCCTTGCTGAGCCGCGCCGTCAGCGTGGTCTTGCCAGCGGCCGGAGGTCCGAAGACCGGGACGGCAACCGTGAGGGTCACGGCATCCCCCTTTCGCACCCTGGGGACGGGGATTGAGATGTCCTCAGGGTCCGGCCGGGGATCGTGGAGGACCACGCCTGTGGTTCGTGCCGGGCATACGCGAGACGCATAGACACTGCGCCGGAGGGTGTTACGGTCGGGTCCGGATCGTGCCCAAACGGTTACGGAACGGGGGATGGCCAGGCATGACGACCACGCCTGACCTACGGCACTGCGCCCGGTGCAAACGCCGCCTGGCCGCCGACAACCCGCAGCCCATGTGCGGCACCTGCCAGCGCGCCGTCATCGACGCCCGGGTCCGCCCGCCCGAGGTGCCCCCGGAGTTCTGGGCGCTGGATCAGATGAGCGACGCCCTGGCGACGTGGCACATGGGCCGGGTGATCTTTGCCTACCGGACCCATCCCCACCATGCCCAACCCATCTCTCAGGAGCTGGTGGGCGGGTGGCTGGGCCTGACACAGGCGCAGCTCAGCCGGATAGAGAACGGCCGCGCCCCCGAAGAGCTGACCAAGCTGATTCGCTACAGCCAAATCCTCGGCATCCCGGGGGAACTGCTCTGGTTCGACCGTCCCGGGGAGCCGCGCACCCGGGCCACCGGAGGGAGCCAGGCGCCGGCGCTCACCGTGCCGGTCATCGTCGGCGGGCAACAGGTGGCGCTTCCCATTGACCGCGCCGCCGCGCACTCCCACGGCCTCACTGATCTGGTCGCGGAGCTGGCTTCGGACTCTGGCGAGGCGGGCGCGCCCCAGGTGCCGATGCCCGGGGGGAGCGGGCCGCGCCCGGGTCGGCCCACGTCGTCCCACTGGCGAGCCTAGAGGAAATGCAGCACTTGGCCGCCGCGATGCAGGACGCGGGCCGCTACCTGGATGAGACGGTGGTGGGCTACTTCGGGCAATAAAACGGCCAAGGTAATATCAACGTATGGTAATCACACCAGGTGGTGGCATACGCCCCGCAGCCCTGCGGACTGACCCGAACCGGGCGGGTGCGGTGTCGTTCGACAGCGGGCTACCGGCCGGCGGGATACGCCCAGCGGCGCCCCGGACCGTCCTAGGTCCGGCGGGTGCCGCACCGTCGTTTGAGGGGTTGCGCTTCGGCCTGTACACCCGGATCTCGGATGACTCCGAGGACGAGGCCAAGGGCGTAGCGATCCAGGAGAAGGACGAACGCGCGTGGGTGGCGTCGGTGGGTGGCCGGGTGCAGGAGCCGGTGTACGAGGAGAACGACACCACCGCCTACAAGAAGAAGCGCGTCAAGCTCCCGGACGGCACGGTGGTCTACCGGGTGATCCGCCCGGTGTGGCAACGGATGCTCGCCGATCTCCGCGCCGGGGTGATTGACGCGGTCGTGGTCGCCGACCTGGACCGGTTGGCCCGTGACCCCCGCGACCTCGAAGACGCGATCGAGATCGTGGAGCATCACCGCCGGCCGATCGTCGGTCTGACCGGCGGGTTCGACCTGATGACGGACAACGGCAGGTTCGCCGCCCGCATCCTGGTTGCCGTGGCGAACAAGTCCTCCGCCGACACCGCGCGTCGGGTGGCACGGGAGCATCTGGACAAGCAGCAGACCGGCCGCCCCGGGGGTGGCCCCCGCCCGTTCGGCTGGAACGAGGACCGGCGCACGCTGCACCCGACCGAAAGCAAGATTCTTCAGGTGGGGGCGAAACGCCTGTTGGACGCGGTCCCGATTACCGCGCTGGTCACGGAGTGGAACCGGGACGGGATCACCGGCACCCGGGGCAAGCCGTGGGAGGTGACCCAGGCCAAGGCGGTGTTCCGCAACCCGCGCCTGTGTGGATGGCGCGGTAAGACGATCTACGAGCGGGACCCGGTCACCGGCGAAGTCTGCGTGTTCGTCGATGTCGTCCACGGMGAAGACGGACAGCCGGTCATCGGCCAGTGGGACCCGATCCTGACCCCGCAGACCTGGGAACAGGTCGTGGCTGTCATCGGGTCGCGTCCCGCCGCCGGCCGGGGCCGCAACGCCCGTAAGTACCTGTTGACCGGAGTCGTGCGCTGTGGCGAGTGTCAACGTCCGATGCGCGGCATGCCGAGCGGCAAGTACGGATTCAGCTATGCGTGCGTCGCCGCTGTGCTGGGATKCGGGAAGGTCACCCGCAACGGGCCGAAGGTCGACAAATACATCACCGCCGCCCTGATCAACAAGGTCGAATTGGAGTTGGGCGCCGCCGTCCCCCAGGTCGACGAGGCGTGGCCGAAGGAAGCCGAACTTGCCGACGTCCGCGAGCGCCTGGAGGAGTTGAACACCGCCTACCGGACCAAGACAATCTCAGGAGCGCGGTACTTCCCGCAGGTCAAGCACTTCGAGGACGAGGAACGGCGCCTACTCGCGGACAAGGCCCGGTACAGCGCCCAGGTACAGACCGTCCGCGCGGCACCAGCGAACATCCGCGCCGAGTGGAAGAGCTACACCCTGCCACACCAACGCGCGATCGTGGACGACTACCTACACGCCGTGATCGTCCACAAGTCACCGTACCGGGGTGCCCCGTTCGACCCGGACCTGTTGGACCCGGTGTGGAAGACTCCCGCCACCAGGTGAGCCCCGGTGTGGACGGTCACGCCGACCGCCGCTGCTGATCGTCCACACCACCATCACCCTCCGCAGCGTTCGAGGGGAGGACCAGACCGAACATTCCCGCTGCGTGCGCCCGCTGAGCATGCGTCCACCGAGGAGCACGCTCCGCCTGCACACGGCCCCATTCCTCCGCCGAGGGCACCACCCGACGACCGGAGGCAGCACGCCGCCCCAGGCGCGTGACCGGGGCGGTCGGTCGCGGGTGTTCGGCGGCCCACCCGCCCACCCCCGCCGGGGTCGGGTTCCGCGTCTCGGTGACGGCCGGAACGGAGGTGCTGTCCGCCGAAGAACGATCGTCGGAACCTTCGGTGCTCTCCTTCTGGCCAGCCACCAGCCCCACCACGACCACCGGGCCCGTCCCGGCATCGTCAAGGCCATCGAACAGCGACGGCTGAACAGAACCTCCGGTGCCCATCATCCGGCCCGCCAAGTGCCCACCGGGCTGTCAGCCGCCCGAGACACTGGCAGGTCGGGAGGATCAGCCCCGTAGCCGCCGAGATGCAGCCCCCGGCCCGCATACGTCCACGTGCCGAGAACGATCGTGTTCTCGGCACCGTCGA
>NZ_MRUJ01000225.1:0-9900 GCF_002099325.1 Frankia sp. KB5
TGCCGCTCCCAGGCGGCTCTATGTGGCGACTCGCGATGTGGCGTACTGCCTTACATGGCGCAGGGACCGGAGCCCCTCGAATACCAAGACCCACCATACCCGAACCGGTCGGGCTGAAACCAGCAAACACGACAACGGCGACCCCGAACGCCGGCCACGAGGGGAAGGACCGGAACGTTCAGGGCCGCCAGCTCGACACGGCCACCGCCTACAACAGCGCGGAGTCCTCTCCCGCCGCCAGGACCAGCGCGGGAAAGTGCACCTCCCACACCTCGATCAGCGAGACCACCTCATGATCACGCACCCGCACCCGATGCAACGTGAACGTCACCCCCTCCGGAGTCACATCCGGGTTCGGCTTGGACCCCGCCATCACGACCCGCGGCGACTCACCGGCCGCGAGCCTCGCCCGCCGAAGCCGAGTCCCCACCGCCCACGCGACCCGCGCCGCCATCAGCGACGTGAACCGGCGATGCAGCACCACCAGCCCCACCGGGCCGAGCTGCGCAATCCCGATGCTCGCCCCCACCATGATGTCCTCGTCCACCTGCATCTGATCGGACAGCAACATCTGCTGAGCCTCACCGTCCGCCTCCACCGGCTCCGGCAGCAGACCGACGATCAGACCGTCACACCGCCGCAGCAGGAACTCCGGAAGCTGCCCCGTATGGAACTCCCACCCCCCGGCCACCACCGCCGCCGACCCGCTCACGCCACCGTCCCCAGGACCGGGCTCCGTCACAGAACGGCAACCACCCCGCGGCCCAGGAACGGCAACGCCCAGTACTCCGTCGCCGAAATCCCCCAGCTCCCGGCGTACCGTCCCATCGTCCGCAGGTCCACGAACGGCGCCACCACCTGAACCCCCGGCATCACCAACGCCCACACCCCCGAAGGCGTGATCACGTCGCGGGCGTTCACCATCCGCACCAGACCCGTACTCGTACCCGTCGTCGTCATCCCACCCCCAGCCGTCGTCATCGTCGATGTCCTCTCTGTCCTCATCCCTCATTGCCACCTCCCGAAGCCGTCAGATCGTCGAAGTCACCGGCGCGGACACCGGCCAGGAACACCCGCCACTCGGCAGCCGAGAACAGCAACGCCGGACCCTCCGGCCAGCCCGCCTGCCGCAGCACCACCCCCACCCCGACAGCCGCAGTGGCGAAGCCCAACGGCGCGACCTCCACCGCCGCGTCACCAGAACCCGCCGCCACGCCAACCGCTCCCGGCCCCACACCGGCAGCTCGAAATCCAGACCCGCCACCCACCGGCGCATCCACCCATCCCGCATCCCCACCCCCTCATCCGAACGGGCTGAACGAGAAACGGCGGCCCCGAACAGCGCAGATGTGTGATCCGACGGAACGCACCACCCGGAGCCGCCGCGGAAACACCGGCCCCCCGACCACCAGGCGGCCATGACACCGATGCTCCCCACAGCCCCAGCCGGGGGGACGACCCCAAGCCCGACCAGAACCGCCACACGCAGTCCATCCCGTGGAAAGTCGGAATGACAGCGGATGCACGCCCCGAGCGTGGCCAGAACACCGGCGGACCAGGCCTCTTCCTGTAACAGCACGGACACCGCCCGAGCCCAGCCGATCCGTTGCCGGGACACCGGACCCGAGCCCGCGCAACAACAGGTTTAACGATCCGCCAGCACACGATTTAACGACCGGCCTGCCCAAATTCCGTTCCGCACCGGCGATTCACCTCCCAGGCAGGAGGAAACGTCGCATCATCAGCTACCGTGTGACACACCGCGATGATCAGGTGACGACGACAAGGGGGCGGGTCGATGACACCCACACGCCATCCCGGCTGGAACCCGCAGGCCCTCCGCGAGCACCGCCGCGCCCACGGCCTCACCCTGGAGCAGGCCGCCGCGAAGATCCGCACACTCCGGCTCCCGGACGGCCCGCCTCCCGCCGCCAGCTTCCAGATGATCGGCGAACACGAACGCGGCACCAGCTACCCCGGCCCCCGCTATCGGCAGGCCTACACCCAGATCTACGGCGCCGCCCCCGCCGACCTCGGGTTCGGTGACACCACCGTCACAGCAAACCCGGTAGCGGCTCGGCGATCCGTCCGCCACCATAGAAGRGGCCAACCCGCGAACGTCGGCCTCGAACGCCTCTGGACCCGGGAGGGGCTGACCTCCGCGCTAGAGGAGGTGACCATGCCCAGTAACCCGCTGGAACGTCGCCAGTTCCTCACCCTTTCAGGGGCCGCGCTCGCCGCCACCGCCCACGAATGGCTCATCGCCGACCCCGGCCGGATCGCAGCAGCACTGACCGGCCGACAGGTGGACACCGGAGTAGTAGCCGATCTGACAACGACGGTCGATGCGCTGCGCCGACTCGACGACAAACTTGGCGGGCAAGCCGTCTACGGCATGGTCGTTGAACAACTCCGCCTGGTTGTCGGCCTGCTACGCAACGCCAGCTACACCCAGGCCAACGGTCGCGGGCTCTACGCCGTAGCCGCCGAGCTAGCCAGACTCGCCGGCTGGAGCAGCCAGGATGCGGGGAACCACGGAGGTGCGCAGCGGCTGTATTTGGTCGGGTTGCGTGCTGCCCGCGAAGCTGACGCTCCAGGCATCGGCGCCAACATCCTGCGTTGCATGGCCGGGCAAGCCTGCGACCTGAATGATCCGCGCACCGCCATTGCGCTACTACGTTCTGCCCTGGCAGGGTCGCGTGAACGTCTCACCCATACTGAAAGAGCAATCCTCGCCGGACAGCTCGCCAGTGCGAACGGTCGCGCCCGGGATCGCGACGCAGCCCAAGCTGCCGCCGATCAGGCGCAACAGCACATCTCGCAGGCCCAGCCCGACGAAGATCCTCCTTATGTCTATTGGGCAGGAACGCACACCATCGCCTACTTCACTGGCATCGCAATGATCAATTACGGAGATCCTCGCGGCGCTATCTCTCACCTGACGTCATCGGTCGCACAGATCGATCATGATATGCCGCGCGATCGGCTGGAGCATCAGGCAACCCTTGCGGTTGCCTATGCGAAGTCCGGAGATCACGACGCAGCAATCAGCCTTGTACGTGAGGCGATAGCGGCAACTCCAATCCCATCCGCAGTTGCCGGGAGCCATGTCGCCGAACTGAGCCGAGTGCTTCATGCCGTAGACCATCCCGGGGCGGCCGATCTAGCCGAGCAAGCTCGGTCTTTGCTTAACAGTAAAGATATATGAGATACCCCTGCCGAACAGCAGTAACCTCGGTGCGTCCGCATGATCTTGCGTGATCTCGGCACCTTATTTCGGTACATATACCAGTCAACCGGGAGATTGGCATGGGAAAACATCGCGGCGGAGACAGCGACGACTCGGGAAGCTCCGGTGGTGGTCGCCATCGCCAACCACAGACCTGCACGCGGTGCAACGGACGCGGGACAGTCACTGTCGGAGGTGACGGCAGGGACGGCAACAGCGCGGGGGAGACCAAGACATGCGGAGTCTGCCGTGGAAGCGGGACAGTGTGAACCGCRCGGACTTCATCCCAGATGTGATCTGGACGTACGACGAGGACGGTTGGGCAGTCCCCGTCGACCGCCACGACAACCCTGGAAAATGGCATGACCTGGTCGAATCCGAAAGCTGGATCATAACCCAGGTCGACGACGGGGAGCTACAAGACGGCAAGGGTCTGACCCCCACCAGCTCGTCCAGTTCCTTGGACGTCATGGCCCTGATGCTCGACCTCCTCGACGTGCAGACGGGCATGAACGTCCTAGAAATAGGTGCCGGCACTGGCTACAACGCCGCACTGATCGCGCAGCAGGTCACCCCTGGACGAGTGACAACGATTGAGGTAGATAAGGAAATCGCCGAGCACGCACGGCAGGCTCTTCACAGAACAGGCCTGCCCGTCAGTGTGATCACTGGAGACGGCACCATTGGCTACCCTGAACACGCCCCCTACCAGCGGATCATCTGCACCGCGAGCACGCTGCACGTACCGTATGCCTGGGTCGAGCAGACCCAGCCCGGAGGAAAAATAGTCCTCCCGTTCGTCGGAGGCTTCGGGCGCGGCGCCTTCCTCGCACTGACCACAGGAAACGACGGCTGCGCACGCGGCCGCTTCCACGGCGGCGCGTCGTTCATGCGACTCCGCAACCAGYGAGACGAAAAACCACTATGGCGAGTGTTCAGCCCAGCAAGCGCGGCCTACTACGACGAAGACCCGGACGGCATCAGCGTCACCACGACCCGGACTCTTCATACCGAGCCGTTCACCGAGTTCTCCGCAGCGTTCGCCCTCGGGCTCCTCCTTCCGGGATGGAACGTCGGACTCAGACCCTTGGACGGTGTCGTACTGCTCTCACACGCCGCCTCTGGCTCATGGGCCACCATCCTCCCCGGCGACGACGAGCACCGCGTCTACCACGAGGGGCCCCGCCGCCTCTGGGAGGATGTGGACGTCGCCTACCGCTGGTGGCTCGACCTCGATCGACCCGACAACACCCGCTTGGGCCTGACCGTCACACCCACAGGTCAGACTCCTTGGCTCGACAACCCCGACAACACGCTGACCCCCATCGGGGAGCCGGCCTCCTGACCAGGACGGACGAACTGAACAAGATCGTCGCTAATGTTCTGTACCGCCTCAAGGCGCCCCTACGGGGCGCGCGTGCGCCCTGCCGCACACGCCGTGCGCGCCGCACTCGCCACGCCCGGCGAGCTCGCCGCACGCGGCGGGGCCCCGCCTCCCTTCGGTCGGCTCCCCGCCGGTGCGTCGGCCCGCCGGGGGTGTCGGTGCGTCGGCCCGTCGGAGCGTCAGGCCACCCGCCGCGTACCGGAGGGTCTGTTCGCACCGTAGAGAAGGACGCCCTACGGGCGGCCCATATCCGAGGGGCTACGCCCAGGAGCCGCGAGACCCGAGGAACGCCGGATTGCCGGGCGCAGCCGGGTGGGTTCGCGTCGCACGGCGGCTCACCGAGGATGCCCATTCCCCGTTGGGCCGAATGGTCTAACGGCCTGGCGACGCCATCAAGGGCGGGCTACGCCCGTCGGCAAGCCGATCACCCTACGGGCGACCCTTGACACCGCCACCAGCCCGCTACGAGCGGCACCCATGGGGGATGGGACGAAAAAACGGGAGGGCCGAAGACAGGTTCCCCGGAGGTTGGCACGGGCGGTGCCGGACCCGCAGGAAGCCGCCACCCACGCCCGGCACCGCCGACGTCAGGCGGCCCACGTGATCCCACGTCGCGCGGCGCGTGCCTGGACACACGGGAACGGCCGGTAACCGTGATCCGGGTTACCGGCACGTTCGGGTGTTACGCAGCGTTACACGGCCAGGAGCGAGGCCACCAGCTCACGGCCGACCGGATCGGCCGTGTCCGTGCCGTCCCGGGCCACCAGCAGCCGCACCCCCGCGCAGCGCAGCATCTCCAGAGTCGCCAACCGGCCCGCTTCCGTCTCGGCAAGCCGGTCGATGCTGTCGACCACCACCACGTCATACCGGCCCGCGCGGACCAGGCGCAGCGCCGCCCACCAGGCCCGCAGCCCCGACCCGAACTCCCGCACCGCACCACCGGTCGTCCAGCCCCGCGCCACGCACGCCGAGGTGAAGACCTCCCGCTGTTCGGCGCTGTCCCCGGGACCGGTGTGCCGGGTGAAGCTCAGCGCCCGCACCACGCCGCCGGCCATCACCGGCCCCCGTCCCGGCGGTGCCGACCACCCGGGAAGCCGGAGACCTGTGCCCGGTACCACAGGGCCGCCATCGTGCCCGCCAGCGTCAGCGAGTCCCACCACTTGCCCGCCACGTCCAACGGCGCGTTCGGGTCCACCATCACCTGCACCCCGCCCGGCAGCAGCAGCACCGGCCGCAACGCGGCGTACCGGGTGTGCTTCGGCAACTGAATCTCCGCATCCTCCGACGGATGCGCCTGCAACACCAGATTCAACCGGGACCGGCTATCACCGATCGTCCCGTATGGCATCATGGCCATGGGTTCCACTCTCCTGTTCAGGCAGGATTTGGGATCAAGGCTCGGGATTGGTGTTCCAGCACCGTCCCGGGCCGCCCTATTCAATTCCCTTTCATGATACCCGCCTGACGCCGGACAATCCGGCGTTTCGCGGAAATCAGTAGAATGTCGCCAGCCCATTTCCTGTGGTCCGCCCAGGCGGAGGGCCGGAGGCGGCCGGCCCTCCACGGCATCGATCATCACGTGATGAACGCGCCCGCAACGAGCCGCCAGGGACCGGGACGCGGACCGCCAGGACGCCCGATCGATAGTGTCTTACATCACATCATGCACTAGACTTCGCCGTTTTGTTGCGGCCAGCAGTTCACCCGGTGCAAGGCCAACGACGGCCAGATGGGGCCGCTCCGGGCGCTGCCCCTGGTGTTGGGCGTCCTCGATGCCATCCAGTCCCGCGCCCGGGATGTCCGCCCCCAGGTGCGGCGCGCTCTCCTCAGCGTCGGGGCAGACGGGGCAGAGTTCGCGGGCTGGCTCTACCGCGACTTGCACGACGCTACGTCGGCGGCCTACTGGTACGACCGGGCGATGGAGTGGGCGCAGGAGGCCGGGGACCTGCCAATGCAGGGCTACATCCTGCTTCGTAAGTCCCAGTCCGCCTATGAGGACCGTGACGCGACGCGGGTGCTTACCCTCGCCCAGGCGGCGCGCTACGGGCCGTGGAACCTGCCGCCCCGGGTTCAGGCAGAGGTCACGCAGCAGGAGGCACGCGGTCTGGCGATGACCGGCGACCCCATCGGCGTCGTGGAGCAGAAGCTTGACGAAGCTCGCGCGCTGCTGGGGGCGGCCGACGACGACCCGGATTCCCTGGGGGCCGGGTACGACGAAGGAACCTGGTTGTTGCGGTCGGCCACCTGCTACATCGAGGCGGGAAAGCCGGGACGCGCCGCGACCCTCTACGGCGAAGTCCTGGCAACCGGCGCGCTGTCCCGCCGGGACGAGGGCTACTACAGAGCACGCCGGGCTGTCGCTCATGCGTTAGGCGGCGAGCCTGACGCCGCCGCCGAGGAAGGCCTGACCGCCCTGCGGCTGGCGACGGCCACCGGCTCCAGCCGCACCACCCGGGAGTTGACGCGGGCCGCCCAGATATTGACGCCCTGGCAGACCCGGCCCGGCCCCCGGCAACTGCGCGCCGCCCTGCTGGTCTAACCCGCCGTGAGCCAGTCCGCCACCGTGCGGATGACGAAGGCCTGCCACTCCTGGCTTTGGGGGTCGACGTAGGTGGGGTCCTCGTGGACGGCGAAGCCGTGCTGCGCGCCCTCGATCTCCACGAGCTGGTGTTCCGCCTGGAACCGGGGAGCCGCCGCCCGGGAGGCGTCCACCGAAATGAAGGTGTCCTTGGTGCCGTGGACGATCAGGGTGGGCGCGGCGATTTCGGCAACCACCTGAATCGGCCTGATCCAGAACACCTCCGCGAGCATCGCCCGGCCGTGCCGGACCGTCGGGGAGTGGTGGATGAAGCCGTCCTTGGTCAGTCGGGCGGCGGCTTCGTCGTCCAAGAAGTCGCCGTGCCAGTACGGCTTCTGGTCCACGTACCGGTTCTTGTAATCCAGCTGAGGGTTCAGGAGCACCAGCCGGGCCAGCTCCTCCGGCCGCTTGGCTGCGTAGTAGGCGGTCAAGCCGCCGCCGAAGCTGGTGCCAAGCAGGTGGATGACCTGCGCCCCGGTGTCCTCCCGCACCCGCGCCAGCGCCACCGCGATGTCGTTGAGGTGCGCCGTCAGCGTCGTCTCCTCCTGGCGGCCTTCGCTCTCCCCGTGGCCCCGGAGGYCAAAGCGCAGCGAGGCCACTCCCGCCTCCGCCAGCCCGGCGGCCAAGCGCGTGAAGAAGCCGCCCTCTTCCCGGGTTACCCCGCCGCCGTGGACCAGAACCGCGGCCCGTTCGTACGTCGCCTCCGGCGTCACGAGGGTTCCGGCCAGGTGCAGGCCGTCGAAGGTGCGGAGCGAAACGGCGGTGTCGCGCGAGGGCATGGCACTCCTTTGATGATCGGCGGCCGTCCCCTCCATCCTCCGGCCCCGAGCGCACCCAGACCAGAGGTGGCGGCGGCCGGGTGCGGTCACGGCCGCGCGTCTTCACCCGGCGGGAGGTCCCAGTCCAGCGCGCGGAGGCCGTCAGCCACCCGCCGGAGCACCACCAGGTCCGTGAAGACCTCGGCGGGCTGGGCGGGGCCGGATGAGGCCGGACGGTGGGGTAGCGGTTCGGCGTCCTCGGGGAGGACGTGGGCCGGGGCCGCCAGAGGCAGGCTGCACCAGACCACCTTGCCGCCGGAGCGGGGGCGGTAGTACGCCCACCGGGCGCTCAGGGCGTCCACCAGCAAAAGCCCGCGCCCACCTTCGGCGTCGTCTCCAGGCTTTCGCCGCACCGGCGCGGTCTGGTTGGCATCCCRGACCTCAATGACCAAATCGGCGTCCGTGCGGGTCAGGCGCATGGCGATCACGCCGCTCCGGCCTGCCGACGCCCGGCACGCGTTGGTCACGAGCTCCGAGGCCAGCAGTTCCGCCGTATCYGCAACTGCGGCCAATCCCCAGGCAGCCAACGTCGCCGTGGTGTGCTGGCGGGCCGCGCTCACCGTCTTGGCCGTGGCCTCGAACTGCCGGACCGTGGACGAGCGCGCCAGGCGTGGGCGTGCGCTCGTYGAGGTCGCCGGGGCCGTCACGACGGCTGAGCCCCGACGTCGTCGCCGGCGGCCGCGGTCGCAATCAGCCGCGCACCGGCCTCACTGATTTCTGCTTCGATTGCGCGCCGTGCAGCAATGAGCGAGGAGAGGTGATAGAGGTCGGGAACGATGACGATGGCACCGTCCGCGCGCCGGACCGCATCCAGTAGCAGCGTGAGGCCGGGGCGGATGAGCTGGCCCGGCGGCATGTTCCGGTCCACGAACACATCGGCGAGGGCCTGGCCCCCGGCGGCGGCGTGGGAACCGAGCCGATCATGCAGGCGGTCTACCTCGGCTTCGTCGTMGTCTTCCGTCCTGATGTAGCCGTACACCGTCCCGGGCATCCGCGCTCCCTCGCTGGCCGTGGTGACGACCCGGACCGGGGAGTGACCTCAACCCGGCCCGGGACGCCTACGGCAACGGTGAGCGGCACATCATGGGGGGCGCCATGCATGTCGGGTATAGCGACCATCCATATAGTCCAATATCCAATCCAGATCGGCGCCTAACCTCGCTGGGCCGAATTAAATTCAGGATTGATCTGCCGCGCCGACTTTGAGTACGTAATTGGTGTGTAGGAGCGTTCGCGCTTCGCTCAGAACTTCCAATAGGACTTCTGCCACCAGGGGAGCCTCGGCTGAATCTCCGGCCARCCAGCCGCGTAGCTTCGCTTCCAGCTAGAGTTTCGCAGTTTTCTTGATCCAGATCAGTGTCTGGCAACGGCTGGATAATTTTCCCGATTGCTTTCGGGTGGATGATTCCCTGGTGCCTGCCGGTGGTATCGCGGTGCGTGGCGGAGGGGTGGAAGGCCAGCGCGAGGGGCTGGTGGCGGGAGCATCAGCGTTTCCTGTACCAACCCGAAAGTTGGACGCCGATGCTCCCGGACGTGACGATACCGGTTTCTCTGGCGGTGCTGCTGGAGGGTTTCCRGCCGTGTTTCACCGCGCCGTCGTTCCGGACGTTCCGGGCGCTCGTCGTGGGGATGCTCGCCACCGGCGGGCGGCGCACGGTGTGCGGGATGCTCGTCGGCGCGGGCCTGTCCACGCTGTGGCCGCACGACCGGGCGCACCGGTTTTTCGCGCGGGCGGTCTGGTCGCCGGAGAAGGTCGGCCTGGCGCTCGCCCGGCTCGTCGTCGACCGCCTCGTCCCGGCCGGGCCGCTGCACGTCGTCGTCGATGACACCCTGTTCCACCGGGCGGGGAAGAAGGTGTGGGCGGTGGGCTGGTTCCACGACGGATCCGCGA
>NZ_MRUJ01000226.1:0-1144 GCF_002099325.1 Frankia sp. KB5
GACCGCGGGGCCGGGTGGTGCGGGTCTTGGCGTCGGGGTGGGGCCGAGCGCGGGTGTGGGTGCGGCCGCCGGGCCGGGCGGCACCGGTCTCGGCGCTAGCGTGGCGCCGTCGGTTCGTCGCTGACCGGTAGGTGTCCCAGGAGGGCCCCGGCAGGCCAGGAGGGCCCCGGCCGGCCTGGAGGGGGCCGGCCGGCCTGGAGGGGGCCGGCCGGCCTGGAGGGGGCCGGCCGGCCTGGAGGGGGCCGGCCGGCCCCCGGGGTCGGGGTTCAGGCGGCGAGCCCGTGCCGTGCGTCCGCTGCCTGACAGCTGACGACCAGTTCGGCGTCGCGGGAGGCCTCCAGCAGGCCGAGTGCCACGAACCGGTGGACCAGGTCGGGATGCAGCCCGCCGCGGCTGGCGACCGTCTCCACGGTCAGCTTCCGGGCTGGTGCCAGCGGGTAACGCGGCCGGGTGGTCGACGGCGCCGTCCGCTGCCGCGACGGGAATGGAGTGGTCATCGCCGGGATCCCTTGCTCGGATCGGACTTTCTGGGGTCGGAGTTCCTCAGGTCGGAGTTCCTCGGGTCGAAGGTCCAGGTGGCCGCCAGTTCTCCGAACAGCGCCCGCTCCCGGTCGGTCGGCCTCGGCGGCACTGCCACGCTGACCTCGGCTTCCTGGTCGGCGCCCGGGATCGGCCCGGGGCGCCGCCGCCGAGAACGTGCCGCCGAGGCCGAGTGTTACGCCATCAGATGGCTTCCCGATCCACCGGCGCCTCAAAACCACCCACCTGAGCCTCAAAACCACCCGCCGGGATCCCACCAAGCCGATCAGGTCGGTCCTCCGGGAGAAGGCACGCATAAGCGGTGAACCACGGTGGCGGGTTGGCACGGGTCGGCACGGGGGGTCGGCATCTGTGCTAGGGTCCACTCCGCCTCACTTAAAGAGTCGGTCCGATTACCGATCGTGGTGATGTGGTGAAGGGTTCCTCAGACCTGGCCAGCGGTCTGTTGGAGGCGGCACCGGACGCGATCGTCGCCGTCCGGGACGACGGGGCCATCGTCCTGGTCAATACGCAGGCCGAGCGGCTGTTCGGCTACACCCGCGACGAGCTGGTCGGCCAACCGGTCGAGATCCTCATCCCGGTCGGTGTCCGCGCCGTCCATCCT
>NZ_MRUJ01000227.1:0-14220 GCF_002099325.1 Frankia sp. KB5
GAGGGTGGGGCGCCGTCCAACGATGGAAAGCACCCCACCCTCGGGATGTCCGCGGTAGAGGAGTACTCGAAGGCGCCTTCGAGTGGCTGGGGGTGCTTTCCTACCCGGGATCCGCCGCCCGTCATTCCTCAGTGCCCGACGGCGGCAGTGCCCGACGGCGGCAGTGCCCGACGGCGGCCGACTCCGTGTCGGTGGATCGGCATCGGCCCACGCAGGCGGGCGCGACAGGTCGTCGGTCGGAGCCGGCGGGTCCGCCACCCACCGTTCGACTCGGGTGCGGACCTCGTCAGTGAGGAGGAACTCGGGCCGGATCAAGCCCAGCGCCMRGTAGAATTCGCCCGCGACGTAAGCGTCGTCGACGGCGGTGGCGCGCACCATGCCCAGGTATTGTGCGCCCGCCCGCTCTTCGGGTGTCGGGGCGGGCATATTACGGCTTTCCGTCACGGGAAAGACCAGGTCGGATGCGGTCGCGGCCTGCCAGGCGAACGAGGTGACGGCCATGACGTCGTCGTGGAGACGCTCGACGGCCGTGTCCAGATCGTCCGCCTGACGCAGGCGGTCGCGCAAGGCCACCGCCTGCAGGACGGCCGCGGTCATGYCTTGGCCGTACACCGGGTTGTATACGGCCACCGCGTCGCCGACCGCGATGAACCCCTGTGGCCGCCGAGCCAGCTCGTTCCAGCGGCGGAGCCGATTCACTGACATCCTCGTCGTCCTGATGTCGGTGACGGGCTCGGCACGTTGCCACATCTCGTGCAGGACGGGGGTGACGGCGGTCCGGAGAAACTCGTCGAAGCCCGCCGGGTCGCCGGGCGGGAAGTCACGGCTGGTCCCGACGGCCATGAGGCCATAGAGGTTGTTCTCCTCCGGCAGGAGGAACGCACCTCTGGTGTTGTGCGGTGCCGGTGGCGCGCACACTGCCCGTAGGTCTCCCGGTAGGGMATCCTCGGGCAAGTGGCAGTGCACGGTGGCGTAACCGAGGAAMGGTTGCACCGTCGACTCCGGCGGGGCRTCGAACCCGGCGTCGGCGAGCCAGTGCGGGGAGCGAGATGCGCGGCCGCCGGCGTCCACCACAAGCTCGGCCTCGATCAGTCCGCCCAGACCGTCGAGGTCGTCGCACACGACCGCGTCTACCCGGTCGCCGCCGGCCCTGCGCAGGCCGATGGTCTCGGCGTGGCGGAACCGGACGTTCGGTAGCCGGCGGGTCAGCGTCCGGATGGTGTGCTCGGTCAGGGCCCGCGTGCCGAACAYGGACCGCATGTCGGATGGCGCACGCCGGATCCAGCCTTCGGGAAAGAAGTAGGCGACGTCGCGTTGCGGGTCATACGGCGGCGCGCCCTGGTCGGTCATCGCGACCGTGAAGCCGCCGTAGAGTTCGTCGAGCGCCGATGCGCCGCCGAACAGCAGGCCGTGCAGATGAGGCGCCTGCGGGACGTTGCGCCGTTCTTCGACGGTTGTCGGCAGGGCGTCTCGGTCGAGAATGGTGACCGCGGCGAAGTGTTCGCTCAGCACGCGCGCCGCGGTGAGTCCCGCAATACCTCCGCCGACGATGACGGCATGGTCCCGCTGTACAGGCATTCCTACCTCCACTCCCGATCTTTCGATTAGGAATCGTAACAGGCGAGGGAGGTCCCGGGCGTGGAATGCCGCCCCGGCAGGAAAGATGCGCGTCCACGGCATTGCCGGTTCCGCGACGTCGGAGTTGAGGAAGCCCTCCACCACTCGCAGCGGCACGCGCAGAAGCGGGTCATCTCCGTCTGCCGGTAACCATGAAGATGATCATGGACCCGGGCCGGCCGGCCCCTGTCCAGCCGGGCGGGTCTGGTTGGAGCAGTGGGATCGATCCCGTGTGCCGGTGGCGGGTTCCTGGCGGGATATAGTGGCTTTTTCTGTGCTAAGTGAGGCCGCTCGACGTCGGGACACTGCCTCACACCCTCTTCACATCGGCGGGATGGCAGCGTGGGCTCGACGCAGGTCCCCGACGTGTAGCCGGGAGCCCCGTGTCCACCGTGCCTGCTCTAAACTTCCTCGATCCGGCACCCATCGAGTCAGAAAGCATATCGATGCCGCCTTCATCGCACAGTCGGACCCGCGCGCGGGAGCCCCTTGCGCCTAAAGTGCCGGAAATCACGGCTCTGTTCTGGGTGGTGAAGATTCTGACCACCGGCATGGGTGAGGCGACCGCAGACTACCTTGCGCATGTCAACTTGGTACTCGCAGCTGTCATCGGTACCGTCGGGTTCACGGTCGCGCTATGGCTGCAGTTCCGCGCCCGGCGCTATTTCGCCCCCGTCTACTGGTTCGCCGTGATGATGGTGGCGGTCTTCGGCACCATGGCCGCCGACGGCCCGCCCATCGGCCATGTCGGCTCGGCGATCTTCTATACCATGCTCCTCGCAACCGTCTTCTTTCTCTGGCGTCGCGCTGAGGGAACGCTGTCGATTCACAGCATCGTGACCYGCCGCCGGGAGACTTACTACTGGCTGGCGGTGCTCGCGACCTTCGCCCTGGGCACCGCGGCCGGCGATGTGACCGCGACCACCATGCACCTGGGCTTTCTGGCCTCGGGCATCGTGTTCACGGCGATCATCGCGGTGCCCGCGGTTGCCTGGTGGCGGTTCGGGTTGAACGAGGTCGTCGCCTTCTGGCTCGCCTACATCGTCACGCGGCMGCTCGGTGCGTCCTTCGCCGACTGGCTCGGTAAGCCTCACTCGCACAGCGGTGTCGGCTTCGGCGAYGGACCGGTCAGTGGTGGCGCCACTATCATGATCGTTATATTGGTCGCCTACCTGGCCGTTACCCGCAGGGACGTCCAGCCCAATACAATTCGGTCCGCCGACCTCCTCGTTCCTGGTATGCAGCGAAGCAACACCGGAAGTAATACCGCGAGCGGCAACGCCCGGTCCGCGACGATCCCAGGCCCTGYCCGTCCGCCGGGCCAGCAGGCCCAGGTCGACTAACCCGGCCCGACCACCCCGGCCCGACCGTCATTGATCGAAGCGATCGGCGTCTCCGCTCTCGGCCGGCCATGGCTGGCGCCGAGAAGCGACTGAGCGAGCTCTCCATAAGGCCTATTACGACCCGCGGCGTACCCCCGGGGCGAAGTTCATGGTCACCCTGCCCACGAGACGCCCAGGACCGCCAGCCAGATCATCAACCCCAATCGCACGGTTCCGGGGGGTGTGGCCATGACCGCGGCGGGCATGGCAAGCTTGCTCGCTGTGGCAGCAGAGTGCGAGGTGGACAGCGGGACGGCCCGGTTGGGCCGAGCCGTCGTGTTCGCCTCGTCCTCGGTGTGTCTGGCCTGGGCCGCGCACGTCTCTGGCGGGGCGCCGCGGCCAGCCGCTGGGATCATGCTGGTTGCGGTCCTCCTCCTCACCCGGGTGGCGTTCGGGCTCGCGGACCGCGAGCGAGGAGTCGCTGCGCTGCTCGCGGGTCTGGGGGCGACGCAGATCGCCCTCCATGTCACCTTCGTACTTGCGCATCCGCACACCCACCTGGCCAGCGGTCCGAGCCTGGATGTTCCGATGACGGCGGCCCATGGCATTGCCGTGGGCTGTGTGGGGTTGATGCTTCGTCACTCCGAGCGGGCTGTGTGGTGCGCGGCCGGACTGAGGCCGCGCACCGTCGTGGCCCTGTTGCTGTATCCGGTGACCGTCGCCGTCGTTCCGCCTGTCCCACCCACCGTGAAGATCAACCTTCGGAAGCGGGTGCCGAGACCGCACGCTCGCCCCCTTGGCCGTGGCGCACGGCGCCGGGGACCACCCGCTTCCCCTTTTCCGGGGTTGACGTCACGGCGAGCGTTGATGTCACGGCGAGCCTGGTAGACGAGTTCCGCTGGCGGGCTCATCTGCCCGACGAACGACCCCGGCGCGAGCAAGGCAAGGCATCTTCAGGTGGTCCCACGCGCCGTGGGACGTTCGAAGGGATCTTATGTACCGCAACGTTCGGCGTGCCGGCATGCTTGCCGGCACTGCCGCGGCAGCGATGTTCCTCCTAGCTGGACCGGCGTCCGCCCATGTCACGGTGCAGCCGCCGACGGCTGCCGCGGGCAGCTACGCCACCTTGTCGTTCAAGGTCCCCACGGAGAAGGACACCGCGTCCACGACCGGGTTGGACGTCCAGCTTCCTACCGACACCCCGATCGCGTCCGTGTCGGTCCAGCCCAAGGCGGGGTGGACATACAAGATCACCAAAGCGGCCCCGTCGAAGCCGCTCATGACGGACGACGGAGAGGTCAAGGAGATCGTTACCAGGATTGCCTGGACGGCGCAGGGGGATGGCGGGATCAAGCCCGGGGAGTTCGACACCTTCACCGTCTCCGCCGGGCCGCTGCCCGAAAACACCGACCACATTGTGTTCAAGGCATTGCAGACCTACTCCGATGGTTCGGTCGTGCGGTGGGTCGATGTCGCCGCCCCAGGCGCCCAGGAGCCTGAGAAGCCGGCGCCGGTCCTCACGCTGACGGCATCCTCCCYGGGGTCCGGTGGGCCTGGCGCGGCCGCGGCGCGGTCGGACGAAGCCGCATCGGCCTCCGACGATTCCGACGGGACGGCGCGTGGCCTGGGGATTGCTGGCCTTGTCCTTGGCGCACTCGGGTTGTTGGCCGGTGGATTCGCGCTGATCTCTTTGCGACGGCGCGCCTAACCGTCGTGCGCCGCATCCTGGTGGTGGCCGTGACGTTCCTGGTCATGGCCACCACCTCCATCGGTTTTGGCCTCGGGGTCCCGCCGGCGTCGGCGCATGCCCTTTTGACGGGTAGCGACCCCGTGGACGGCGCGGCACTTGACGTCGCACCCACACGGGTAACCCTTGACTACAGCGAGTCAGTACGGGTCTCGCGCGATTCGATCCGGGTGCTCGATTCCGCGGGTAGGCGGGTCGATGATGGTCGTGCCGGATCTGGTCCCAAGGCGTCGCAGGCGACGGTCGCGCTCCGGCCGGGGCTGCCGAACGGCACGTACGTGGCGAGCTGGCGTGTCATCTCGGCGGATAGTCATCCTGTTTCCGGTGCGCTCGCCTTCGGTGTGGGCGGGCCRCCGGATGCCGCCGCCGCGGCGGCCTCCGGCACATCGGGCTCCTCGACGGTGGGCGTCGTCTTCGCCATGGCGAGATTTCTCGGATACGCCGCGACGGCCCTGTTGCTGGGCGTCTGTTTCTTTCTGATCGTGCTCTGGCCGACAGGTCTTCGTGCGGCCGGTCCCGGCCGGCTGTTGATGGCAGCGTGGGGATTATCCGTTTTTGCGGCATTCGCGCAGCTGCTGCTGCAGGGCCCCTACGCTGCCGGGCTCGGCCTCGGGGGACTCGGGCAGTGGTCGGTTCTGTCGACCACCCTGGCGGATCGGTTCGGTCACCTGCTGCTGATCCGTCTGCTCGCTCTGGCTTTGATGGTGCCTCTCGTGCGGCGGCTGTTGCGAACCGGGTCGGTGGATCCGCGGGGAAACGGGGAGCTCGCCGGTCTCGGTGTCGTGGTGGCCGTGACGCTTGCCATGATCGGTCATGCCAGCGTCGGCGATCTGGCTTGGCTGGCTACCACCAGCACGACGGTGCATGTGATCGCCATGTCGGTGTGGATCGGTGGTCTGGTGATGATTGCCGGTTTCCTGGTGCGCCGCGCATCGGCCACCGAGCTGGCGGAGATCCTTCCCCGGTGGTCGAAGATCGCGGTTGTGGCCGTTGTCGCCGTGATGGTCAGCGGGGTCTTCCAGGGCTGGCGTGAGGTCGGCCCGCCACGGGCCCTGATTGATACCAGCTATGGTCGACTGCTGGTGTACAAGGTGTGGTTGGTCCTTGGAATGATCGCTCTCGGCGCTCTGGCGCGGCGGTGGGTCCGCCGGCAGTACAGAACGAACAGAAATCAGCCGGCCGGCCGGCCGGACCGCTCGTCGCATGCCGTTCTGCTTGCCGGGCTGCGCCGGGGTGTCATGGCGGAAATCGTGCTCGGGGCTGTCGTGCTGGGGATCACGGCTGGGTTGGTGAACATGGTACCGGGACGTACCAGCTATTCACCGCCGTTCTCCGACACCACCTTCGCGGGTCCGATGACGGTGAAGGTGAGGGTCTCGCCGACGCGGGTGGGCGCCCAGACCCTGGACGTCCAGGCCACGGACCCGAGCGGCAAACCGCAGAAACTGGTGGAGGCCAGTGTGGCGTTGTCGTTGCCGGCCGCCGATCTCGGCCCCTTCACTGTTCCGCTGAGCCTGGCCGCGCCGGGCCATGCGCGGAGCGACGGGATCCGGGCGCCGTTGCCCGGTGAATGGCAACTTCGGCTCACGCTCCGAGTGAACGACTTCGACCAGTACGTGACAACCGTGTTCTACCAGGTCCGATGAAGGGACTCGTGAACGATGAAGGGCTGGTGAACGCTGGGCGGCGGTACGTGGATCGTCCGCCCGGTGCGTGGACCGTCCCGCACGGAGGCGGTAAGCGCTTCCGTGATAGCTGATCGGAATGGTTCGATTGGCGTGTGATATCAGGGTTGTAATGATCGGCCAGGCAACCCATGGTAGAGCGGCAAAGGCCTGCGAGGGAAGCTCAGAAGGAGTCCATCCATGCCGACCGCCACCGCTGACAAGTCCCATAGCTTCGATGTTTTCCAGCACTACGAGCGCCTCCAGTGGAAGGTTTCCGACCTCGGGCTGGAAAACGTCCGGAGTGACCTCGTTCATCCCGTCTACATCTCGCTTGTCAAGGGCGTTGTCATGGGCGAGGCGACGTCTCTCCCCGGGCTGCACGGTTTTCTCAGCGAGTTCCACGACGACTACGACTGCTCGGCCTTCGTGGCCATCTGGGCCTACCAGGAGCTTCAGCATCACTACGCCTTCCGGGCCTGGCTCAAGGCGGTGGGTGTCCACATCGACCAGGACAAGATCGAGGCTCTGCGTGAGCCGTACGAAGCCGGTATCACGCCGAGTGCGACCCTGACCACGAACGTGATCTCTGAGATCATCGTCAACACGGTCTACCGGGCGATGTCGGAGTGGGTGGAGGAGCCCGTGCTGGCCGACCTGTTTCTCCGCGCAAGCCGCGACGAAGCAGGGCACGCCCGCGAGTTCCTCTTCTACTTGAAGCGTCGTCTGGAACTCCACCCGCACGAGCTGAGGTCAGTCCTGGAAAGGATTCATTTCTACGTTACGAGCCCGCGGCTCAACCACCCGGTCGGTGTCTACAAGCATCAGCGCGTCGAGGAGATGCAGGGGCACGAGACCGTCGACGACGTGATCGATGTCTATCTCCAGTTCTCTCCGCCGGATGCGCTGGAAAAGCTCCAGGCCAAGCTCCGGCGCATGCTCGGAACGGCGGTCGGCCGGGACTTGAGCCGAAACTCCRGCATCCGCCACGCGATGGCCGAAATAGTGGYCTGAGGCATCGAATCTGAGAACGTCGTTCCCAGACCCGATCGGATGCGGGGGCGACGCGCGACGACGGCGGCGCCCCGGATCACGTGCGACGCCGTCGGCAGGGCGCGCCGTGACCAATTCTCTGCCGGAGGAACCGATGCACATTCACCCGACCGCTCCCTCCCAATCCTCGGCCGACGAGGAATACCTGCCGGTGCCTTGGGCGGTCCTGGAGAGCTACCGCTGCTTCGGCTGCTCACCGCACAACGCAAACGGCCTGCGCCTCCGCTTCGCCTTCCGTCCCGACGGGATCGCCACCCGCTTCAGGCTGGACCRCACTCACGAGTCGTACCCGGGGGTCGTGCACGGCGGTCTCATCGGAGTCATCTGCGACGAAACCATGGGAAACCTGATCGTTCTGCGAACAGGCCTCACCTCCTTCACCACCGGGATGCGGCTGCGGTACGTCACCGCGATGCGGGTGAACACCGACTACCAGTGCGTCGCCCGCCTACAGGCCGGCACGGCTGAGCCGGTCTCCAACCCGACGGGCGGTCCGACGGGCGGTCCGACGGGCGCGGGCGGCCTGGTGCGTGCCGAGGCCGAGATCCTCGACGCCGCGGGCAGTCTGGTGGCTGCGGCGAGCGCGACCTACCGTCCGACATCGATGAACATCGCGCGGCAACGCCTGGACCTGCGACCGGACGAGTTCGACCGTGTCGCGGAAGCCATCACCGCGRCCCAGGCCGCCCAGGCTGCTAACGCTGTCCAGGCTGCTAACGCGGCCCAGGCCGTCGGCGGTCAGGGCTGAATAGTCCCTCTCACGCGCCTCAACCGACACGGCGAATGACCGAAGGAGTCATGATGACACCCTCCCGCGCCGAGATTGTCAGTACTGTCACCGCCATCCTCGCTCGCGAGCTCGGGATGTCAGCCGACGCGCTCACTCCCGACCTCGACCTGCGGGCCGTCGAAGGCGCGGACTCGGTGAAGGTTCTGGTCATGATCTCCCGCATAGAGCGCACGTACGATATCGAGATCGAGGATGAGGACGTCTTCGCCCTGAGCTCCATCAACGACGTCGTCCGTATCGTGCTCGCGGCGCTCGAGACGGCGGTCTGACAACAGGAGAATCATCGTGACCGTATCGAACACCGTTACGTCAGCTACCTCTGATCAGGAARCGGGGCAACGCCGTCCTGCCCGGTCCGACCGCTCTTTTGCCCGTCCGGTGCTGCCGCCGCTGCTGCCCGCCTCCGACCTGGCGGCGGCGGTCACCGCGTTTCACTCTGCCGGGTCCGCCGCCCGCCGCTGGGACGTCGAATCGGCCTTCCGGTGGGACGAGGCCGAGGCCGACCGGCTCACCGAAGGCCAGCGCTCAGCGGTCCGCTTCATCACCCTGATCGAGGACCATCTCCCCGGCTATTTCGACCTCTACGAGCGTGCGTTCCCGCTCAACTCCGACGTTGACCTGGAAACCTTTATCCATAACCGTGAGCTCTACCATTTCACGGTACGGTGGGCCCAGGAAGAGGACAGCCACGCCCGGGCCCTGTTCCGTTACCAGGTCGCCGCCGGTATCGCCGAACCGGAGGAACTGCGTCGGGAACTGGCGRCTGAGGGCCGTAAGAAATTCGATCTGCCACTTGACCACGCGGTCTCGTTGTTCGCCTACGCACTCGTGCAGGAGAAGGCGACGCAGCTCTATTATCAGCAGCTACGCACCGTGGCYGGCGATCCGGTCCTGGCCGACGTCCTCACCCGACTCGCCCGCGACGAGTCGCRCCACTTCGCGTTCATGGCGGATGTAGTCGAGCGGTACCTGCGCCGGGAGGGCGACGCCGTGGTGGAGCCAATCCGCGAGGTCATTGCGACCTTCCGGATGCCACTGGCCGACACCATCCGCGGCTACTGGCGATGKGCACTGCGGATCCGGGAAGTCGCCCACTACGACCACACAGATGCCTACGCTCACCTCATCCGGGTCGTGAACCGCGCCGTCAACGCCCGGTCCGACCGGGTGAATGAACTGGTCACCTTTATCGACGCATGCCGGACCGCTCCCGTCCCGGCCTGAGCCTGTGGGATGYCAGAAGTCGTCCTGGGCCTGTGACCTGGGCTGATGCGGCGGAGCGGGCAGACGGCGAGATCGCCGGTTCGCCGCGGTGTCCGCGGGGTGGGACGGCGGATCGGCCCCCTAACCGCTCGATTACCAGACGAAACGTTACGTATCGGCCCGTTCCGGGATATGTCGCGCAGCGCCGCAAAATCCGAGGTCGCGGCGTTTTCGGCGCCGGAATGGCAGGCCTCGGGAGCGGCTCGTCGAGGGTCCGCGGGTAGACCGGGGTTTTGTCGGTAGTGACCTCGACCGGGCGGCGCCCATACGCCGGCGCCCATACGCCGGCGCCCGGTCGAAGAACCGGCGGGCAGTCGTCTGGTCGCGGCGGGTACTGGGGTACTGGTGAGAACATCGATGACCCGCCCGTGCTGGTCGACCGCCCGGTACAGGTAGGTCCATCGGCTGGCGATCTTGACGTGGGTGTCGTCGACATACCACCTGTCGCCCGGTTGGTGCCGGCAGGGCCGGGCCGCGTCGGCGAGCAAGGGCGTAAAGCGAGGAGGTGTACTCGCGCGGCACGTGGCTGACCACGACGCAGGGCGCGCCTCATCGCGTCGCTGCGTTCTCGGGTATGTCGACGGGTCCACCATTGATCTCAACGAATTGTCTTTGGAGGATCAACGCGCTTAGGGGCTGTTGTGTCGCGTGCCTCTCCGGTGGCTCTGGGTGGCGGGGTTAGACTCCGACCGGCGGGCCGTTGTGGGCGAGAGGGGACTGGGATGCCGACGGATTCTTTTGTTCACCTCCATGTGCACACTGAGTATTCGATGCTGGACGGTGCGGCGAAAACGGGCCTGCTTTTCAAGGAAGCGGCGAAGTTGGGGATGCCGGCCGTCGGGATGACCGACCACGGTAACATGTTCGGTGCCTACGAATTTTATCAGGGTGCGAAGTCCGCGGGTGTCAAGCCGATCATCGGGATCGAGGCGTACCTGGCGCCCGAGTCGCGCCACCACAAGCGGCCTGTCCTGTGGGGGGAACGCTCGCAGCGCGACGTCGACCCTGCGGGTGAGGGCGGTGACGTGTCCGGTGGCGGCGCCTACACCCACATGACGATGCTCGCAGCCAACGCCGCCGGGCTGCGCAACCTGTTCCGGCTGTCGTCGATCGCGTCGATCGAGGGCTACTACCGCAAGCCGCGGATGGACCACGAGCTGGTCTCCCAGTACTCCGAAGGGATCATCGCGACCACGGGCTGTCCGTCAGGTGAGGTGCAGACCCGGCTTCGTCTGGGCCAGTTCGACAAGGCGCTCGCGGCAGCGGCCACCTACCAGGAGGTCTTCGGCGCGGACAACTTCTTCCTGGAGTTGATGGATCACGGTTTGCYGATCGAGCGCAGCGTCCGCCAGGGGCTGCTCGACATCGGCGACAAGCTGGGGCTTCGCCCGCTGGCCACGAACGATTCGCACTATGTGACCCAGGATCAGGCGGGAAGCCACGAGGTGCTGCTGTGCGTCGGCACCGGTAAAAAACTCGACGATCCGACCCGTTTCAAATTCGACGGATCGGGATATTATCTCAAGTCTTCGGAGGAAATGCGCAACTTGTGGGACAGTGAGGTCCCCGGGGCCTGCGACAGCTCTCTGCTTATCGCCGAGCGCGTCGAGTCCTACGACGATGTTTTCAAGTTTGTGGACCGGATGCCGCGGTACCCTGTCCCCGCGGGTGAGACGCAGCTGTCCTGGCTGCGCAAGGAAATCGACCGCGGACTGACGTGGCGCTTCCCTGCGGGCGTGCCCGCCGATGTGGTCGAGCGCGTCGACTACGAGGTCGGCGTGATCGACAAGATGGGTTTCCCGGCTTACTTCCTGGTCGTCGCCGACATCTGCAAGTTCGCGAGAGATCGGGGCATCGGGCTGGGTCCGGGGCGTGGATCGGCGACCGGGTCGATGATCGCCTACATCCTGGGTATAACCGAGCTGAACCCGATCGAGCACGCGCTGATCTTCGAGCGGTTCCTCAACCCGGAGCGGATCAGCCCGCCGGATATCGACCTGGACTTCGACGAACGTCGACGCGGTGAGGTGATCCGCTACATCACCGAGCAGTACGGCGAGGACCGCGTCGCGCAGATCAACACCTTCGGCACGATCAAGGCCAAGGCCGCGATCAAGGACTCGTGCCGGGTGCTGGGTTACGACTACGCCCTCGGCGACAAGATCTCGAAGGCGATGCCGCCGGATGTGATKGGCCAGGGCATCCCGCTGGCCGGGATCTTCGACCCGAACCATGAGCGGTACGGTGAGGCCGCCGAGGTCCGGGCCCAGTACGAGACCGACACCAAGGTTCGGAAGGTCATCGACACCGCGCGGGGGCTGGAGGGGCTCACCCGCGGCACTGGTGTCCACGCCGCCGGGGTCATCCTGTGCTCGGAGCCGCTGCTGGATGTCCTGCCGATCCATCGCCGCGACAATGACGGCGCGATCATCACCGGGTTCCCGTTTCCTCAGTGCGAGGAGATGGGCCTGCTCAAGATGGACTGCCTCGGGCTGCGGAACCTCACCGTCATCGGTGACGCGATCGAGGCCGTCAAGCGTAACCGCAACGTCGACATCGACCTGTCCACCCTCCCCTTGGAGGACGCCAAGGCCTTCGAGTTGCTCGCCCGCGGCGACACGCTCGGGGTGTTCCAGCTCGACGGCGGACCGATGCGTAACCTGCTGCGCCTGATGGCACCGACGAAGTTCGGCGACATCGCCGCCGTGCTCGCGCTCTACCGGCCCGGCCCGATGGCGGCCAACAGCCACATCGAGTACGCAGACCGCAAGAACGGCCGCAAGGAGATCCTCCCGATCCATCCCGAGCTCGCCGAGGCGCTGGAGCCCATCCTCGGCGAGACCTACCACCTGGTGGTCYACCAGGAGCAGGTCATGGCCATCGCCCGGGAGCTGGCCGGCTACAGCCTCGGCGGCGCCGACCTGCTGCGCCGCGCGATGGGTAAGAAGAAGAAGGAGATCCTGGACAAGGAGTTCGCTCGGTTCTCCGCCGGGATGAAGGAGAGGGGCTACACCGACGCGGCGGTCCAGGCGCTGTGGGACGTGCTTGTCCCGTTCTCCGGCTACGGGTTCAACAAGTCCCACACCGCTGGGTACGGTGTCGTGTCGTTCTGGACGGCCTACCTCAAGGCCAACTACCCGGCCGAGTTCATGGCGGCGCTGCTGACGTCCGTCGGTGACGACAAGGACAAGATGGCGGTGTACCTGGCGGAGACCCGCCGGATGGGTATCCAGGTCCTGCCCCCCGACGTCAACGAGTCGGACCTGCGGTTCGGTGCGGTCGGGGACTCGATCCGCTTCGGCCTGGGGGCCGTCCGTAATGTGGGGGAGAACGTCGTCGCCTCGATAGCCGCGGCCCGGCGGAGGAAGGGCGCGTATGAGTCGTTCGCCGACTTCCTGCAGAAGGTCGACATCGGGGTGTGCAACAAGCGCACCATCGACTCGCTGATCAAGGCCGGGGCGTTCGACTCGCTGGGCCATCACCGCCGGGTGCTGGTCAACGTACACGAGAACGCGATCGACGCGGTGATCATCACGAAGCGGGCCGAGGCCATCGGCCAGTTCGACCTGTTCGGCGACGGGGGCGCCGGCGAGGAGGAGGAGAGCCCGGGGCTAGGACTCGACCTGGACCTGTCCGGCCCCGAATGGCCGAAGAAGGAGCTGCTGGCTCAGGAACGCGACATGCTCGGCCTGTACGTGTCCTCGCATCCGCTCGAAGGCGCCGAGCGGGCGCTGGATCGCCACCGCGACACCCGGATCGTCGACCTCGCCGAGGCCAACGACGGGACGACCGTACAGATCGCCGGTATCATCAGCAAGATCGACCGGCGGATCAACAAGAACACCGCCAAGGCGTGGGCGATCGTGACCGTCGAGGATCTCGATGCCTCCGTCGAGGTGCTGTTCTTCCCCCAGTCCTACGAGGTCCATTCGTACGCGCTCGCGACCGACGCGGTCATCTCGGTGCGGGGCAGGATCAACGAGCGGGAGGGGTCGGTCTCGCTGTTTGCCCAGGACCTGACGGTGGTCGATGTCGCGACGCACGTGAACGGGCCGCCGGTCGTCATCACTCTGCCGTCACACAAGATCACACCACCGCTGGTCGATGACCTCAAACTCGTCCTGACGACCCATCCCGGGACAACTCCGGTGCACCTGCGTCTCGAAGGCCCGCAGAACACGCATCTGCTCCTGCTCGAACTCCAGGTGCAGGCGAGTAGTTCGCTGCTCGGGGACCTCAAGGCCCTGCTGGGTGCCCGAGCGGTCACCGTATGAGCGACCCGTCGCCGGAGGCGGGACAGCCTGCCGAGGTTGTGGGGTGCCAGAAGTCGGCTTGGGCCCGTGAGCTGGGCTGACGCGCTGACGCGCTGACGCGCTGACGCGGTGGAGCGGGCTGCCGGCATGATGGTCAGCTGTGTCCATCGGCGCTGTTGCATTGGGCGGAGGCGGGGCGTGGTGGAGCCGTCTCGGGTGGGCGGTCAGATGGCCAGGGTGAGTTCGGTGAAGGCAGCCGTCAGCCGGTTCCGGGGTCGGCATCGACGCCCAGTTCGTAGTGGCCGCGGCGGATGTTCTGCACGAACGTGTGCCCGGAGCCGATGGTCTGTGCGGAGCGGAGGCGTTTCAGGCCGCGCATCGGCCGTAGTCGTGCCTTGAACCGGCCGTGGTCGGCTTCGATCGGATTGTTCGCGTACTGGTCGTCGACGTGATGAGCGGCGGGGAGCTGTTCGTCGAGGACTCGTGGGTAGAAGGCTGCCCGGTCGGTGGT
>NZ_MRUJ01000228.1:0-17871 GCF_002099325.1 Frankia sp. KB5
GGTCATGACGGCCGAGCCCTACGCCTCGGCACGCAGGGTGTTCTGGGTCGTCGACAACGGCTCCTCCCACAACGGCCAGACCTCGATCCGCCGGATGAGCGCGGCCCATCCGACCGCGACGCTCGTCCACCTCCCGGTCCACGCCTCCTGGTTGAACCAGGTGGAGATCTACTTCTCGATCCTGCAGCGCAAGGCCATCGAACGCGGGGACTTCGCCGACCTCGACGCACTCGGCGACCRGGTCATGGGCTTCCAGGACCTCTACAACCAGACCGCGGCCCCGTTCGACTGGAAGTACACCCGCGCCGATCTCCTCAAGACCGCCAGCGGCCTCGCCCTCGCCGCATAACCGGCGAACTTGCAGCGACGACCACTAGGTGCTGTGGTCGTAGCGGAAATGAGGACCGGCGTRCTGGTGCGCGCCCTGCGCGAAGATCCCGGTCGCCCTCGGCTTCACGTGTATGGCCGGCGGCCTGCCGGCCGGGACCGTCCCCGCACCCCGCCCGGGCCGCCCTCGACTCCCCCGGCAGCCCGGGGCACGGCCTCGAGCACGGTCCAGAGCCCATCCCGCGCCTGCGATTGTTCACTTCTCCGGTGGAAAATCTGCACCCGCCGCGGACAACGACCCGACACGCTGCTAGCGTCGAAGCCGTGAGGTCGTATGCCGGATATCCGGGACGGTTGCGCGCCGCTCTGCGATGTTCGGGGGGATGCCCGAACATCGGTACACCGAATGGTCACCCATCCCGCACGGCCGCCTTCGACGGGCTGTGTCCAGGCTCCTGACCTTTTCCGTACCACACGATCTTAGGCATTCCGACCGGGCCCCGGGGAAGCGGCCCGGTTCGGCAGCCGGACCGTCCACCGCCGCACCGCGCGAGCAACCGTGAGGAACCGCGGACGAGGACAGCCATCGCGGATTAGTCGCAGAGGCATCGGTGCCCGACCAGCGCCCCACGGCCGGCGCCCAGTACACCGCCGACACGCCGGCGCCCAGTACACCGCCGACACGCCGGCGCCCAGTACACCGCCGACACGCCGGCGCCCAGTACACCGCCGACACGCCGGCGCCCAGTACACCGCCGACACCGCCGGCACCCCACCGCCGACACCGCCAACACCGCCAACACCACCAACACCACCAACACCACCAACACCACCAACACCGCCGACACCACTGACACCGAACACCGACTTCGACCCGGGGAGAATCACCCTATGAGCACCGAGAGCTGGTCGTTCGAGACCCAGCAGATCCACGCGGGAGCCCAGCCGGACCCGGCGACCGGCGCCCGAGCCGTGCCGATCTACCAGACCACCAGCTACGTCTTCCGCGACACCGACCACGCCGCCGCTCTGTTCGCCCTCGGTGAGCCCGGAAACATCTACACCCGGATCATGAACCCCACTCAGGACGTCTTCGAGCAGCGCATCGCCGCCCTCGAAGGTGGGATCGGGGCGCTCGCGGCGGCGTCGGGGCAGGCCGCGGAGACGCTGGCGATCCTGAACCTGGCCGAGGCCGGCGACCACGTGGTCTCCTCGGCCAGCCTGTACGGCGGGACGTACAACCTGTTCCACTACACCCTGCCGAAGCTGGGCATCGAGGTCTCCTTCGTCGGCGATCCCGATGATCTCGAGGAGTGGCGGGCGGCGGTACGGCCCACCACGAAGGCGTTCTACGGGGAAACGATCGGCAACCCCCGCGGCGACGTCCTCGACACCGTCGGGATCTCCGAGGTCGCCCACGCGCACGGGATCCCGCTCATCGTTGACAACACCCTCGCGACGCCCTATCTGTACCGGCCGCTGGAGCACGGCGCGGACATCGTCGTCCACTCGGCGACGAAGTTCATCGGCGGCCACGGCACCGCGATCGGCGGCGTCATCGTCGACGGCGGCCGGTTCGACTTCGGCGCCTCCGGCCGGTTCGCGAACTTCACCACTCCCGACCCGAGCTACCACGGTCTAGTCTACTGGGACGCGCTCGGTCACGGCTCGTACATCGCCAAGGCACGAGTGCAGCTACTGCGCGACCTCGGCCCGGCGATCTCCCCGTTCAACTCGTTCCTGCTGCTCCAGGGTCTGGAGACGCTGTCGCTGCGGATCGAGCGGCACACCGCGAACGCCCGGCGGGTCGCCGAGTGGCTCGATGCGCGCGACGAGGTGAGCTGGGTGGCCTACCCGGGCCTGCCATCGTCGCGGTGGTACTCCCGGGCGCAGAAGGTGCTCCCCCGCGGCGCCGGCGCGATCCTGTCCTTCGGCATCGTCGGTGGCGCCGAGGCCGGGAAGAAGTTCGTCGAGGGGGTCGAGCTGTTCAGCCATCTGGCGAACGTCGGCGACGTCCGCTCACTGATTATCCATCCCGCGACGACGACGCACTCCCAGCTCACCGAGGCCGAGCAGACCGCGACCGGGGTCACCCCGGATCTCGTCCGCCTGTCGGTCGGCATCGAGGGGATCGACGACATCCTGGCCGACCTCGATGCCGGGTTCCGTGCGGMCAAGAGCTGAGTCGCGTGGCACCGGTGCGGCCCTTTCGGTCGAACCGGTACCGCCGACGGTCCAACCGGTACCGCCGACGGTCGAACCGGTACCACCGACGGTCCAACCGGTACCACCGACGCCACCGCCCGCCTCCGGGGCATGGCGCGCCGGGATCGACCCGGTGGGACGACGTCGGTTCGTCGACCTGCCGGGACCGCTGCGGCTGGAACGCGGCGGCATCCTGCCCGGCGTGACGGTGGCCTACGAGACGTGGGGCCGCCTCGACGCCGCGGCCACCAACGCGGTGCTGGTCCTGCACGCGCTCACCGGGGACAGTCACGCCGTCGGCCCGCCCGGGCCGGGCCATCCCACCCCAGGCTGGTGGGATGGCCTGATCGGGCCTGGGCGGGCCCTCGATACCGATCGCATCTTCGTGGTCTGTCCGAATGTGCTGGGCGGCTGTCAGGGCACGACCGGGCCAGCCAGTCCCGCGCCGGACGGCCGACCCTGGGGCGGCCGATGGCCCGAGATCACGATCTCCGATCAGGTCACGGTGGAGGTCGCCGTCGCCGACGCGCTCGGCATCCGGCGCTGGGCCGCGGTGGTCGGCGGCTCGATGGGGGGCATGCGGGCCCTGGAGTGGGCTGTCGGCCATCCCGACCGGGTCGACCACGCCGTGGTCCTGGCCTGCGGCGCGGCTGCGACGGCGGAGCAGATCGGGTTGTCCGCGGTGCAGCTTCGTGCGATCACCGACGACCCGGCCTGGAACGGCGGCGACTACCACGGCCGGCCCGACGGACGCGGCCCGGACGCCGGCATGGGTCTGGCCCGGCGGGTGGCCCAGATCAGCTATCGCAGCGAGGCCGAACTGGAGGAGCGGTTCGCAGATCGGACCCGGCCCGACGGGTTGTTCGAGGTCGCCTCCTACCTCGACCACCATGCCGGCAAGCTGGCCGCTCGGTTCGACGCCGGCACTTACGTCGCACTGACCCGGGCGATGATGACCCAGGACGTCGGCCGGGGGCGCGGGGGGCGCGCGTCGGCGCTACGGTCCTGCCCGGTGCCGTTCACCGTCGCGGGGGTCGACTCCGACCGGCTCTATCCCCTCCATCTGCAGGAGTACATCGCCGAGCGCGTCGGCGCGCCGTTGCGCGTCGTCCACTCGCGGCGCGGGCACGACGGGTTTCTGATCGAGACCGAGCAGGTCGCCGCAATCGTCCACGACGCCCTCCGGACGGCCTGACCCGGAACTGATTATCCGCACGGTTTATCCGCACGGCGCGGCACGTTGACGGCACGGCACCCCGGCCCGTCACCTTGAGCGTGTATGAACCGCTGCATGGTGACCCCCTCCGCCGGTCCGCCGGGTGCCCGCCCAGGCGGGCTGTTCGCCACCATCCGCGCGGCCCTGCCAGGCCTGCTCCCGAGCGAGCAGCGGGTGGCCGAAGTGTGTCTGGCCCGTCCGGGGGACGTGGTCGAATGGTCCGCTGCGCAGCTCGCGGAGGCCGCGGGAACATCGACGGCCACGGTGGTGCGCGCCTGCCAACATCTCGGCTTCCGCGGATTCCAGCATTTCCGCGTCGAGCTCGCCCGGGAGAGCGGGGCCGCGGCGCTGCGCGGTGAGATCGGCCGAACGGACGCCGCCGACCCGGTCGAGCGCCTGGTGGACACCGTCTTCGGCGCGGCGACCGCGGTGCTCGCCGACGCGCTCGGCCCGCTGGACCGGTCCCGTCTCGCGCCCGCCGTGGACCTGCTGGACCGGGCCGACCGGCTGCTCGTCATCGGCAACGGCGGATCGGCTCCGGTCGCCCAGGACGCGGCGTTGCGCTTCCTGGGTATGGGCCGGCCGGCCGAGGCGCCGGGCGACTCGATCGCCCAGGAACTCACCGCCCGCCTGCTCGCGCCCTCGGACGTCTGCCTGGTTATCACGAGCAGCGGAGCGAACGAGCCGAGTCTGCGGGCCGCGGAGGCGGCCCGGACCGCGGGCGCCGCCGTCATCGGCATCACCAGCTACACGGCCGGTCCCCTGGCCGAGATCGCCGACATCAGCCTCGTGGTGGGGGCGCCCGACTGGCCCATCAGCTCGGACATGATCGCAAGCCGGCTGGCCTCCCTGCTGCTGCTCAACGCCCTGCAACTCGCGGTCGGCCTGCGCCGCACGGACAACCCGCTGCTGGCCGGAACCATCATGCGGGACGTCCAGGGCCACTCCGTGCGGGCGGAGGACGGCCCGCGGCGGCCCGCGGCGGATCCCGGCCTCGGGGCCGCCGATCCCTACGAGTTCTGACCGATGACCGGTCGGGTCAGGGGACGCGCGGACAGCTACGAAAGCGTCCCACCGGCAAGGCGCTTGGCCGGAGATTCGTTGCGGTAAGTGACTGTCCCCCGTTTCCCGACCGTCATGGACCATTCATCTCGGTACCCGAGACTGCCTCTGTAACGAGGAACCGGGAGGCAGGCGCGCTCCTGGAGCAGACGTACACGGGGTGCTGGGTGGCAGAAATCCGGATCGAGGGCCTCACGAGGCGCTTCGGAAACGTCCGTGCGGTGGACGACGTCTCCCTCGACGTGGCGGACGGCGACTTCCTCGTTCTGCTGGGACCGAGCGGCTGCGGGAAGACCACGCTGCTGCGCATGATCGCCGGCCTGCTGGAGCCGAGCGAGGGACGCATCATGCTCGGCGATCGCGACATCACCCATGTCCCCGCCCGACGACGCGACCTCGCCATGGTCTTCCAGAGCTACGCGCTGTACCCGCACCTGACGGTCGAACGCAACATCGGGTTTCCGCTGCGGGCCGCGCGCCGCCCCAAGGCGGAGATCGCCCGGCGCGTCCGCGAGGTCGCCGACCAGCTCGAACTCGGCGGGCTGCTCCACCGGCGCCCCCGTGAGCTGTCCGGCGGGCAGCGCCAACGGGTGGCGCTCGGCCGTGCGCTGGTCCGTGACCCCCAGGCGTTCCTCATGGACGAACCCCTCTCGAACCTCGACGCGAAACTGCGCACCGCGACCCGCACCGAGCTCGCCGGACTGCACCGCCGGCTGGGCCGGACCTTCATCTACGTCACCCACGACCAGGTGGAGGCCATGTCGATGGCAACCCGCGTGGTCCTGCTCAAYGGCGGCCGCGTGGAACAGGTGGGCAGCCCGACCGAGGTCTACGACACGCCGGCCTCGGTGTTCGTCGCCGGCTTCCTCGGCGCACCGCCGATGAACCTGATCGAGGCCCGGGTGGAGGCCGACGGCGACCTGCTGGCGGTCCGCGCGGACGGGCTGCGCATCCCGCTGTGGCCGGGCTTCGACGAACCCCGCGACGTCATCGTCGGTCTGCGACCCGAGAACCTGACGCTGTTGCCCGGCTCGGCCGAGTCGCCCCGCCCGGCCGAGCCGCCCCACCCGGCCGAGGCATCGACGGCATCACCCGGCTTGACGGCATCACCCGGGTCGACCGCGCAGATCGAAGGTGTCGTGACCACGGTCGAGAACCTCGGCAGCGAGGAGGTGGCCTGGTGCGACGTCCACGGTCAGGCCGTCGCGCTGCGTGGCCCCCGCCCGATCGGACTGGCCGCCGGTGACCGGGCCCGACTCACTGTCGACGTCTCACGGGTGCACCTGTTCGCTCGGGCGAGCGGACGTCGTCTCGCCTGGCGGCCACCGGATCCCCGGGAATCCCTGACCATCCCCGTGCCCGGCGCGCTCGCCGCATCCCCATCCCCCGCTTCGCCCGCGCCCGCCGCGGTCTGAGCTGCGACCAGACCAACCGGACCAGATCATCGCGATCCGGTCCGTCCGCCATCCCGTCGATCCCGTTGATCCCGTTGATCCCGTTGATCCCAACGTCCCGTTGATCCCAAGGAGCATCCCCGTGGCTCGACCACGCCTGCTGCGTGCCGCGGCTGGCCTCGCGTTGCTTGCGGCGCTCGCCTCCGCGTGTGCGACGTCCTCGTCCACACCCACGAGTACGGCCGCGAACGCCAGCACGATCCCCGAACTCTCCCCGGACCAGAAGGTCTCGATCGTCTTCGAAAGTTACAACCTCGCGAACGTCGGGACGTGGAAGCCGGTGATCGAGGGGCTGCTGCGCGACTTCCAGGCCGCGCATCCCAACATCACCGTCAAGGGCCAGCCGCCGCAGAACCTGGCCGGTAGCGCGAACAGCGGCGACTACGTCACCAGCATCAAGAACCAGGTGCTGGCAGGCAGCCCCCCGGACGTCGCCCAGATCACCTTCAACGCGCTGCGCTTCGCCGCCGGCAGCCTCGGCGCCCAGCCGCTCGACACGTTGGTCGGGCGGGAGGCCGTTCAGGCGAACTTCGGCGGCGAACACCCGTTCGCCCCGAAAGCCCGCACCCTCGGCGACGTTGACGGCAAGACCTACGCCGTCCCGTACGTCTTCTCCACCCCGGTTCTCTGGCTGAACAAGACCCTGTTCACCCAGGCCGGCCTCGACCCGGCCAAGCCGCCGAAGACCTGGGCGGAGGTAAAGACCGCGGCGCTTGCCATCAAGGCGAAGACCGGCAAGGACGGGGTCCTCATCGACTGTCTGACGAAGGTCGGGGACTGGTGTTTCCAGAGCCTGGTACGTTCGGCCGGCGGCCGAGTGATCTCCACCGACGGTACCAAGCTGTCCTTCGCCGATCCGCCGGGCGTCGAGGCGGTATCGATGGCCGCCGACCTGGTACACAGCGGCGTGATGCCGAACCTTGACCAGAAGCAGCAGGTCAAGGCGTTCAGCAGCGGTCAGGCCGGGATGCTGCTCGAAAGCAGCTCCCTGCAAGGGATGTTCATGGCCGGCGCCAAGGCGAACAACTGGCAGCTCGACGCCACCCAGGAACCCTCGTTCGGCTCGAAGCCGGTCATCCCCACCAACTCGGGAGCGGCACTGGCGATCTTCAGTAAGGACCCGGCCAAGCAGCGCGCCGCCTGGGAACTGATCAAGTTTCTCACCGGCGACCACGCCTACACCGAGATCTCCTCGAAGATCGGCTACCTGCCGCTGCGGACCGGCCTGATCGACGACCCGAAGAGCCTGCAGGCCTGGGCGAAGGCGAACCCGCTCATCAAGCCGAACCTCGACCAGCTCGCCCGGATCGAGCCGTGGGAGTCCTTCCCGGGTGACAACTACCTCCAGATCTCGGACACGATGATGACCGCGGTCGAAAGCGCCGTCTTCACCGGCAAGGATCCCGCATCCACCCTGGCCGCCGCACAGAAGCAGGCCACCAGCTTCCTGCCCCGGAAGTGACCGCCGTGCCCGTCGTAAGCACCGGGAGCACGGCCACCGCAGCGAGCACCGGGAGCGCCCCGGGCGACGGCGGGGCGCCGCAGGCGCGGCGCGTCCTGTCGCTGCCGGGCACGATCAACCTGCGCGACGTCGGCGGCTACCCGACTGTGCACGGACGCTCCCTGCGCTGGCGCACGCTGCTGCGCTCGGGCACGCTACGCGGGCTCGACGGCCGTGGGCAGGCCATCCTCGCGCAGATCGGGCTGCGCACGGTCATCGACCTGCGCGAGGACACCGAGGTGGCGCACGATCCGGACCAGCTCGGCCGGCTCGCCGCGACGCATCGGCGGGTGCCCGTCTACACCCTGCCGGTCGACCGGCACCAGACGGCCGGCGATCTGCGCAGCCTCTACGACCACGTCGTCGATCATCGAGGGGACCGCCTCACCGCGGCCATGCTCGCGCTCGCCACACCGGGGGCACTGCCCGCGATCGTGCACTGCAGCGCAGGCAAGGACCGCACCGGTCTGGTCATCGCTCTGGCGCTGGACCTCGCCGGGGTGCCAGCCGAGGTGATCGCGCAGGACTTCGCRCTGACCTCGTACTTCCTGCGGGACGAGGCCGCGGCGGCCGTCCAGCGCATCTCCGCCCTGATGTCCACCGACGGCGAGGAGCTGCCGGCCTCGCTGATGGCGAGCCCGCCCGACCTCATCCTGCACGCACTGGACCGTATCCACGCCCGGCACGGGGACACCCGCACCTACCTGCTCGCGCACGGGGCGACGGCGCACGCGCTGGACCGCCTCGTCGAGGCCCTGCTCGTGCCGGCGGAGGCCTCCGACGCCGGGCCGGACTGCGGTCCGCCGACCGCGGGCTGAACCCCAGCCGGTGAGCCGCAGGCCCGAAGTCCCCACCCCTCGGGCCTGCGGCTCACCCCATGCGCCACCCCGCCCGCCCTGAACCCCGCTCCGGAAGGATGTCCATGCCAATACTCCTGGACCCGACCGCGCACACGCCCACCCACATCCTGATCCAGATCAGTGACACCCACATCGTCCGCGAGGGTGAGCTGATGCACGGCAAGGTCGACACGTACGCCGCGCTGCGCACCGTGCTCGACCAGATCGAGGCGTCCACGCTGAAGATCGGCGCCCTGCTGCTCACCGGCGACCTCGCCGACCGCGGTGATCTGCTGGCCTACCAGCGGTTGCGTGACCTGGTCGAACCGGCGGCGGCGCGCCTGGGCACGCCCGTGCTCTACGGCGTCGGCAACCACGACTCGCGTGGCCCGTTCCGGGAGGGACTGCTCGGCGCGGAACCCACGGCGGAGGCTCACGACTACGTGCACTGGGTCGGTGACCTGCGGATCATCATGCTCGACACCACCGAACCGGGCGAACACAGCGGCTTTCTGAGCACCGCCCAGCTGCGCTGGCTCGCCGACGAGCTGGCCACCGCGGCCCCTGACGGGACCATCCTCGCCCTGCATCACCCACCCGTGCCGTCCCCGCTCGCGATGGTGAACTCGCTCCTGCTCGCCGAGCCGCAGAACCTCGCCGACGTGCTCGCCGGCAGCGACGTGAAGATCGTGCTGGCCGGTCACGCCCACCACGCGTCCGCGGGCGTGCTCAGCGGCGTTCCGGTCTGGGTGGCGGGTGCCACCGCCTACCGGATACGCACCCTCGGCCCGGCCGACCGGATAACCGGCCTGGTGGGGGGCGAGTACACCCGGATCGACGTCTACCCCGAGGGGGCCGTCGCCACCGCGGTACCGATCGCCACCTCCGAAGTGGTCTACGACATGACCCTCGACGAGGTCGTCCAGCTCGCGGCGGATTATCACTGACCCCGTCCGGCACTGACCCCGTCCGGTGCGTCGGCCCTTCCCACGCCTCCGGACTTCCCGCGCCTCCGGAAAGGATGCTTCCGAACCGTGTTCGTCGAAATCGCCATCCCGGGGGCAGCCGGCGCCACAGTCCCCGCCGGTGCCGCAGTTTCCGCCGGTGCCGCGTCGCGCGTGCCGGTGCGGGCCGCCCGGCCGTCGCTGGCCCGGCGGATGCTCGCCGCCACCCCGCCCTACCTGTACCTGCTGCCCGGAGTGGCCAGCCTGGTGCTATGGACCTACAAACCGATCATCGAGGCCGTCCAGCTGTCCTTCTACCACTGGAACCTGCTGCCGAACTCGCCACGGACCTACGTCGGTCTGGACAACTACCGGCAGATCTTCACCCTTCCGCAGCTCCGGGGCGCCGCGAAGAACACGCTGTGGTACATCCTCGGCCTGGTTCCGTTCGCCATCGTTCTGCCCACCGCCATCGCGCTGGCCATCCGGGACCTGGGCGGTCGGTCGCGCACCGTCTACCGGGCGCTGGTCTTTCTGCCGATGCTGGTCGCGCCGGTCCCCGCCGCCGCGGTCTGGCGCTGGTTGCTGGATTCCAAAGGGGTGGTGAACCACGCCCTCGGGCTTGGTGACTACAGCTGGCTGCGGGAGGAGCGGACGGCGCTGATCGCCATCCTGGCGATCTGCGCGTGGCAGATCCTCGGCTTCGCCACCCTCGTCATCTCCGCCGGACTCACCGGCATCAGCAGTGATTACGCCGAGGCCGCCGAGATGGACGGGGCGTCGCGCTGGCAGGTCACCCGGTGGGTGACTCTGCCGATGCTGCGCTCGACCCTGCTGTTCATGCTGCTGATAACCGTGCTGCTGTCGGGGCAGTGGACATTCCCACTGCTCGACGTGCTCACCCAGGGCGGCCCCGCCGACTCCTCGACCAACATCTATTACCTGCTCTGGGAGTTCGGTTTCCGCAGCCTGGACTCCGGTCTGGCCTCCGCGGCGGGCATCGCGTTCTTCCTCGTCTTCGCGGTGGTGGCGGCAGTGCTGGTCAAACTGGCCGACCGGTACAGCTTCGCTGACAACTGACCCGGACCCTCGGCGACCGGATTTCTCGACACACCCCGGTCCCCCGATCCAAGGATGCGCACACGATGAGCAGCATGCGGATACCGCGGATACCCCACTGGCGGGCCGCGGCCAGCCATCTGATGCTGGCCCTACTGAGCCTGATCAGCCTGTTTCCGGTGTACTGGATGTTCGCCACCTCCTTCCGCCGGCCGGACGACATCTTCGACCAGTCGCTCCTGCCCTGGCCGCTGAGCCTCGCGAACTACCGCTACGTCTTCGACAGTCTCGACATCGGCGTGCTGCTCGCCAACACCTTCACGATCGCCGCCGTCACCGCCGCCGGCCAGCTCATGATGTCCCTGCTCGCCGCCTACGCCTTCGCCGCCTGGGAGTTCCGCGGCAGGACCCTGTTCTACCTGGCGTTCGTGGCCACCTGGCTCATCCCGTTCCAGGTGACGATGATCTCGAACTACCTGGTGCTGTCGAACCTGGGCCTGCTGAACACGCTGGCCGGCGTCATCGTGCCGAACCTGTGCTCGGCGCTCGCGGTGCTCATGCTCCGCCAGCACATGCAGGCCTTCCCCCGGGAGCTGCTCGACGCGGCCCGCATCGACGGGCGGGGTTCATGGTCCACATTGTGGACGGTCGTCGTGCCGAACCTGCGCCCGGCGCTGGCGTCGCTGTCGATCCTGCTGTTCATCACCGCCTGGAACGAATATTTTTGGCCGGCGCTGGCGCTGCAGCGGGCGAACTCCGTCATCCAGCTGGGCATCCGCGGTTTCCTGACCCTCGAGGGCGACAACTGGGGCGCCGTGATGGCCGGGTCCGGCCTTGCCTGCCTGCCCGTCTTCGCCCTCTACCTGGTCCTGCAGCGCCAGGTCGTCGACGCGTTCGTGCGCTCCGGCCTGCGCTGACCGCGCTGACCGCTCCGGCCTACGCTGACCGCGCGGCCCCGTTTCCCGGCGGCAGCTCCTCGCCTCTTGCCTCTTGCCTATCCACTCTTGCCTCTTGCCTATCCAAAGGAAGCCGGCCGGCCGGGTGACGGCGATCCAAGGTGGGCCGCGAAAGTGGGCCGCGAGATCGGAGAGCTCCGTCAGACGGACGGGGTGACCATATCGTCGGCGATCCGCTCGATCCTGGCCCGCAACTCGGCCAGGGGGAGCCTCAGGTCGAGCACGTACGTCACGAGCTCGATGGGCGCGGGACCCCCGATCCGGCTCCGGATGACGTCGCCACGACCGCCGGGCTGGCCGTCGGCCCGCTCCGAGCCGGCGTAGACGAGCCGTCCCTGCCGGGCGCCGAGCCGGGCACAGTAGGCGATCATCTGGTGGTACACGTGTGCGCGCGCCCTGTCGGATCGCGAGCCGGTACTTCGCGTCGAGGACAACCGCCGGGATCATCCGCCCGCCCGGGCCCTCCGGCCGGTACAGCACGAGATCGGGGCACATCTCCAGCGTCCGGTCCTCGTCGAGGTGGTGGGTGCGGTCCTGCAGGCGGACCTCACCGCCGCGGTGGGTGAGGACCTCGTCGACGGCGTGGGTCACGAAGTCCTCGAAGACCTCCCACATCTTCACCACGAAGCCGTCCACCCGGAGCGTCTCCCCGTCTTCCCGTTCGAAGGAAGACGAGCGCAAGACCGTCTCGGCGAGCCGGAGCGCCGCATGGTAAGGCGCGTTCACCCGGGTTGGCACCCAGTCCGGCGGCTTGACGGGGCCGTGCGCCGGCTCGGCCACACCGTCCAGGGCGGCGGCGATACGGCGCAGCTCCTGGGCGGTGGCCGGTGCCACCCCGGCCAGGGCGAGCAGCGAGCGGGTGGCGGCGAGCAGCAACCGGTTCTCGGCGGTGTCGACGGTGCGCTCGTCATAGCGCACCTCGAGGGGGAACATCACCCCGGACCGTTGCCGGAGCTGCGCGGACTCGCGCAGCCGGCCGCGAAGGACGGGAAGCGCCGCATCCACCTGCCGATAGCCTCGCGGCACCCCGTGCGCGAGCGCCCGCGAGGCGGTTCGGGCGAACGCCGCGGCGACCGCGGGCAGAAGATCCGGTTCCTCCGCCGCCTGGACCTCGTCCTCGAACCACCTGCCGCGATCCTGCGCGTAGCCAAGCAGAAACAGCAGACGGCGGATGGTGACCTTGGGTCGGATGCGAACCTCGAACGTATCCTCGCCCGACCCGAGGCGCACGGTGCCGACCAGGGCGTTGTCCTTGACCTCGCAGGTACCGTCGGCACGCCGTTGCCGCACCTGCGCCACCTCGCTGGCATCGAGCGCATCGGCCTGGCCCGGGCTCAGCTTCCGCCGCTGCCACCCGGCGCCCTCGGTCAGCTCCACCGGCGCAAGCATGGCATCAGCCTGCCGCGGGGCCGGGGATGGTGTTCGCGGGGACTCCGGCGGCCGGAACCACCGCGGCCGGAACCACCGCGGCCAGGCCGAGGGACTGCCGCAGCGCCGGTAGGCCGTACCGGGCCGCGAGGTCGATGGTCTCGCCGACGTGGTGTTCGGCCAGCAGCGGCAGGATCTGATGTTCCCACACCCGGTCGAGGCCGTCGGCACTCTGGTGGACGCGGTCGCGCATCAGATAGGACGGGCCGATGCGGGCGTCCGGGTCGTCGATGCGGCGGTTCAGCTCGCCGAGCAGGCGGGCCGCCTCGTCGGGCAGGTCGCCTGCCGCAAGCCAGCGGCGCAGCACGGACGCGGTCGGTTCGACGTCCGGATGGAGCCCGACGAAGGTGAACCGCCGGCGCAGCGCCTGGTCGAAGGCGGCGATCGAACGGTCCGCGCTGTTCATCGTGCCGATGATGAACAGGTTCTTCGGTAGTTGGAAGTCGYGCGTGTCCGCGGAGGCATACTGGGTGGTGACGGCCTCCCCGCGGTATTCCAGCAGAAAGTACAGCTCACCGAAAATCCTGGCCAGGTCACCCCGGTTGATCTCATCGATGATCAGGAAGAACGCCTGGCGGGGATTGAGCTCGGCGGCGGTGGCGAGCCGGCGCAGCGGACCGTCCACGAGCTCGAAGGACATCCGGTTGGTGGTGGCCGCGTCACCGTCGCCGCCCTTCACCTGCACCGGGCGGAAACCCTGGAAGAAGTCCTCGTACATATAGGACGGATGGAACTGGACGAGGGTGACGTTCTCGCGCCGATCGTCGGCGAGATGCCAGGCCAAGCGCCGGGCGAGGTACGTCTTGCCGGTGCCGGGCGGGCCGTAGAAGATGAGCTGTGGCCGGTCCCGCAGAAGCTCGACGCACCTGCGCAACCAGTCCCGGCTGTAAAAGAGGCCGTCCGCGAACTCGTCCGTGACCTCGCGCAGATCGTCCCCGCCGAGGGCCTGGCCGGCGAGGGCCTGGCCGGCCAGGGTCTGGCCGGCCAGGTCGGCGTCGGCGCTCTGGGGGGCGGCCCCCGTCGTCGCGATCGATGCCACCGGCGCGGGCGCGGGCACCAGGGCGTCGAGGTCGGCGACGAAATCGGAAAGATCGACGATGCGCGCTTCCGCGTTGCCGAGCAGGGCCGCCACCCGATCGGGTAGATCGAGGTAGTTCACCGGCTCGTCGGCGTTGCGCCAGTGGACCGGCCGTTGCAGGTCCGCGACGCCCCCGACGCTCGCGACGAACACCGGCGGTCCGAGGATCTCCCCGACGTAGTACTCGTCACGGTCGTTCACGACGACGAGGTCGTTCTCCCGCATCCGGCTCAGGAAGGCGTGGTACTCGCTGGTGAGCCGRCCGCGCCGGGCCGAGGTGAGCGAGGCGTGTTCGCGGTCGACCGCCCGGCGCACCTGCTCCCGGTCGACCCCGGGCCGCACCTCCAGCCGGTCACCGGGCAGGGAACAGACCTCGTCGGCCAGCCAGAGATCCCGCGCCAGCGAACGGCCACGCCGGTCCGCGCCGCGCACCAGCCAGGCCCGGCGAGGGATCCGCTCCGGCGCGATGGACTCGACGAGCATGCGGAGGTCGTCGAGCGGCAGCCGCAGCTCGCCGGCAGCCCGCCCCGCCGTCAGGTCGCCGACCTCGACCTCGAACCAGTCCAGCCAGTCGCGATACTCGTCCTCGGTGAAGAGGGCCTCGCGCGGCGGCCGGCCCGCCGGGTCGAGTACGCGCGACCAGCCCTCGGGGCGGAAGCCGCACAGATGGCGGACGAGGCCGTCGACCGTCAGATCGGCCACCGTCGAGAGATCCGTGACGCTGACCCAGGTCTGTTCGGGCAGCACCGCGAGGACGTCGTCCACCAGGCCAAGGCTGCTCCGGTGTTCCCGCCAGTAAGTGTTGTGCTCCGTGACATCACGCCACCACGCGGCCTCGTCCGGGGACGCCCGCAACGCATCCCGGCCGATTCCGGTAGCCTGCCACCGGCGGTTGCTCTCACTCAGATGACCGGCCCTGGCCAGGTAGACAGCGCCCCGCAGGACGAGTTTCCTTGCGACGGCGCTCCGCGGGTCGTCACCTGATCCGCGCCGCCATCCGGGATCGGCGCCAGCATCGGACGCACKCATCCGCATCCACAGCTCGTCCGGAGACGCCTCGCCGACCTCCGCCAAGATCCGCATAACCCGGTACAGCAGCCCGCCGATGATCTCTAGCTGATCCGCCATGCACCCGCCCCCGAGACGATCCACCCGCAGGATCTGATCGGGAGCAATTATTCATCAGGTCATCAGACAACGACGAAGCACTCATAGCGAACGAAACTTCCACTACCCAGAGTGATCATTCTGGTGAGCCAGCCAGGCCGTCCGGAGAGGTATCGAGCCGTCCGTTTCCCGCTGTCGCCGTCCACACGCCTCACGCACCGAACGCCCGTCGCCCCCGGCAGGCCTGCCGGCAACCGAAGATCGATGCTGCCGTGAGCAGGCACACAGGCCGGCAGGAGCGTCCTCACCGCGAGCATGAAGGCGCGCGAACCGATCTGTTTCGCGCGGCGCCGGCTCACGTGGACCGCGGAGAAATACGCCCCCCGATCGCCGGAGGTGATTACAGGCGGCAATCCCGCCCGGCTCGCTTCTCCGCGCCGGGATGCCGTACAAGTGCCAGGCGCTTCTGAATACGATACCGTTGGCCCGGTCACGAGAATGGCTCTCTTCTGCCCCGGGAGCGTCCATGGCTGTTCGCCGGTCTCCGGCCAGGTTACCGCGGTGACTCCGGCCGAGTTCCGTGGCCTCGAAACCGCCCCGGAACGACCCGACGCAGGCGGTGGGCCGGTCCCGGAGCAGTCTCGGGTCACCGAGATCGACAGAAAGCTCGACCTGCTGGACCGCGCCGCCTCCCCGGGCGACTCACCCGAGCCCCGCCATCAGGAGCGACCGGCCGGCCGGGATGCTCCCAGCCGGAACACCTCCAGCATCGACGCCAAGCTGGACCTTCTCGACAGGGCGGCGCTCGCCCGTTCCGGCGGCGGCGCGGCTACGCCGGCGGACACCACCGGCGACCGGCCGTCCGAGGTCCGCCCGCCCACCGAGCCCGGGAACAGCGACCGGGCTCGGATCGAGGCCAAGCTGGCGCTGTTGGAGGACGCGGCCCGCCGCTACCGCCCCGAGCCCCCGGACGCGCCCGCCCCCGGTCGGGAGCGCTGGGCCGTCCGCGAGGCACCGCGGACTCTGCCGGACGACCATCCGCTCCTCACCCCGACGGACACCATCAACACCCCCGAACGCGCCGCCCTCCGGGAGAATCTGGTGAAGGAGGTGATCGGCGATGCCAAGCCGCCGGAGCAGGGCAGCCCCACCCTCGACCTCATGGGCGGCGGCGGAGCCTCCGGCAAGGGCTTCGTGCTGGAGTACCTCAAGGACGAAGGCCAAGTACCCACCGAGAACGTAGTCCATCTTGATCCCGACGAGATCAAGAAAATGATCCCCGAGTTCGACGAGATCATGGGTGCAGGAGACTCGCGCGCGGCTGAGGTGGTCCATGAAGAGAGCAGCTCACTCGCGAAGGGAGTCCTTCAACAGGCCATGGACCGCCGCCTCAATATCATCTACGATAGCACCCTCGGCAACCCGGAGAAGACCGCCAAGCTGATCGATGACGCGCATGCGAAGGGATACGAGGTTCGCCTATTCGGGGTGAGTGCCGATCCGGAGCTCGCGGTCACGCGCGCCGCGGACCGCGCCGCAAAGTCCGGCCGCTATGTTCCCGTTGACCACCAGCTTGCGGCACACCGTGGATTCTCCCAGGGCTTCGAAGGTTATGCCGAGAAGGCCGATAAAGTACGTCTTTATGACACCAACTCTGAACCCCGACAGATCGCCCGCAAGAGGGCGGGCGAAATTTTGACAATTCTCGACCAAGGATCGTACGATAAATTTCAAAATAAAATAAACATTAATCCAGAAGCCATGGGGCCGGCATCACTGTACACCGATCGAGGCGAAAACCAATAATTTTCACTTCGACGACCAGCTACCCGCACAATCCGAATATCAGACAGATGGTTTCACGAGAAAAAGGAGCATAGCATGGAAGGCAAGGAAACCGACGAGGAGTTCGACGCTCGTCGTTCACAGAAGTTCGATGAGGGGATGGACCGACTCCAAACCTTCGACCCAGATAAATGGGAGGCCRTCAAGAAGCGGATGCGCGAGAAGGAAGAAGAGGAGACCAAGCGCATCTTCGGCGACAAGAAGCCCACTCTGTATGTCGATCGCTATACCGACCTGTGAGGCTTYGCGGCTGATCCCGGCGGCCCACAGAACCCGTCGGTATCGGGTGAAGTCAGATCGGCGCTGAGATCGTACGCAGAGATCCGGGGACGCGGCTACCAGAGGGCGTGCTGGTCGCCGGGAGGTGGCTCCGTGCCTTGTGCGCGCCGAAGGCTGCGAGGGTGGCCGGGTGAGGATGTACTCGAGCATCACGTAGTTCGTCAGCAGGATGTCGGGACGCCGATCCAGGATCCGCTGCCGGGACTCGGCCAAGTCCTGCCCGGTGTACCGGTCGAAGGTGACCRACCGGCCATCCACGGGTATTCCCCATTCGAGATACTTCTTCAACTCGTGGAGCTGGCTGTTCGCCAGCGCGTTCATGGGGTAGACCACGATCGCCGAGATGCGGTTCGGGCGGGGGTCACGGAGGACGGAATCCACGACCGGCACGATGTAGGAAAGGCTTTTACCGGATCCCGTGCCGGTGGTGAGCACATAGCTGCTGCCGTCCCGGGCCCAGGGCTCCGGCACGTTCGCGCTTTGGTGTGATCGTGGCCGTGCGTCCTGGGTGGCGCTGATCGCGTGATCGATCCAGGTGTTCGTTGTTCTGGCCTGCTGGGCGGTGCCCTGG
>NZ_MRUJ01000024.1:0-48973 GCF_002099325.1 Frankia sp. KB5
GTACGCGCACGCCCGGCCGGCCGGCGCGGTGCCCAGACCGGTCTTCTGGCCGCAGCCGAACGTTGATTCAGGGCTGGTGGCCTTCGCCCGCAGGCCCCTGCCCGGTCCGGCGCGGCTGCGGGCGGACGTGTTCGCCGCGATCGATGCCGCGTTCGCGCAGCGCCGCAAGACCCTGCGTACGGCCCTGGCGCCCTGGGCCGGATCGCCCGCCGCCGTCGGGGACTTGGCGCGTGCCGCCGAGGTCGATCCCGGTGCCCGGGGCGAGACCCTCGACATCGCGGCCTTCTGCCGGCTGGCCGCTGCCCGCGCTGCCCGCGCCGCCCGCTCCGACTGAGCCACCCGGCGCAACTGGGCCACCCGGCGCAACGGCGGGGAAGGGCGCAACGGCGGGGGAGGTCAGAGGTGCGAGATCCCGATCGCGCGCCGGACGCCGGCGAGCACCGGCCGGGCCCGGTCGCGGGCCCGCTCGGCACCCGCCGCGAGGATGCCGTCCAGCTCGCTGTCCGGGGCGATGAGCTCGGTGTAGCGCTCCCGCAGCGGTGACAGCCAGTCGTTGAGCGTCTCGAACAGGGCGTTCTTCACCTCGCCCCACCCGGTGCCGCCCTGCTCCAGACGGCCGCGCATCTCCTTGATCGTTTCTGGAGTCGCGAAGTTCTCGAGCAGAACGAAGGCCGCGGAACTGTCCGGGTCCTTCGGGTCCGCCAGCGGTGTGCTGTCGCTCACGATCCCACGGACGAGTTTCCGTAGCTGCTTCTCCGGCGCGAAGAGGGGGATTGTGTTCCGGTATGACTTGCTCATCTTGCGGCCGTCGATGCCGGGCAGTACCTTCGCCGAGCTCCCGGCCGGGAGGACCACCTCCGGGATCTTCAGGCTGAACACGTCGCCGAACAGATGGTTGAAGGAGCCGGCGATGTCGGCGGCGTATTCCACATGCTGCGACTGGTCCTGGCCAACGGGGACCACGTCGGCATTCATGATGAGAATGTCGACGGCCATCAGAATCGGATAGTTGAACRGGCCCATGTTGATGCCGGCGTCCAGATCGGGGACGCCGGCCTCGGCGTTGCGGTCACGGGCCGCCTTGTAGGCGTGGGCCCGGTTCATCAGACCCTTGCCGGTGACGCAGGACAGCACCCAGGTCAGCTCGAAGATCTCGGGGACGTCGGACTGGCGGTAGAAGATCGTGCYCGTCGGGTCGAGCCCGAGCACGAGCCACGTGGCCGCCACCGAGYGGGTATAGCTCGCCAACTCCTCGCGACTACGCACGGATGTCAGGGCGTGATAGTCGGCGACGAAGTAGATCGACTCGTAGGCCGAGGTGAGCTCCAGCGACGGCCGGATCGCTCCGATGTAGTTGCCGAGGTGCGGCTCGCCCGTCGGCTTGATCCCGGTGAGAGACACCTTCGGCTGTTGCGCTGCCATGGCAGGGCAGTCTACGGACGCGGGGCGGCCGCCGGGACGCCCCAGGTCGTTCGCCGCGGCCGTTCGCCTGCCCGCGCCTGTCTCGCGGCGGGGTGGGGATGCGAGCCTCGGTCAGGCGTCTCCGCCGAACAGGCCGGTCACCGACCCGTCCTCGAACACGGCCTTGATGGCCGCGGCCAGCAGCGGGGCGATGGACAGTTCGGTGATCTTGTCGATGCGAGCCTCGCTGGGCAGGGGCAGCGTGTTCGTGAGGACGACCTCGCTGATCTCCGAGTTCTTCAGCCGGTCGGCGGCGGGGCCGGAGAGCACGCCGTGGGTTGCCGCCGCGATGACGCCCGYCGCGCCGTGCTCCTTGAGTGACTCCGCGGCCTTCGTGATCGTGCCGGCAGTGTCGATCATGTCGTCGACGATGACGCAGGTCCGTCCGTGCACCTCGCCGACCACGTCGAACATCTTCACCTGGTTGGGAACGTCCGGGTCACGCCGCTTGTGGATGATGGCCAGCGGGCAGCCGAGCCGGTCGGTCCACCGCTCGGCCACGCGGACCCGGCCCGAGTCGGGGGCGACGACGGTCACCTCGGACGTGTCCAGCTTGGACTCGATGTAGTCGGTGAGCAGCGGCAACGCGAAGAGATGGTCCACCGGCCCGTCGAAGAAGCCCTGAATCTGGGCGGTGTGCAGGTCGACCGACATGAGCCGGTGCGCGCCGGCACCACCGTCGTCGACCCGCGGACCACCTGGATCGACGCCGACGTCACTCTCGAACCGGACACGACTATCGCCCCCAACACCTTCCTGCACGGCCGGACGCACGTCGCTCGCGGCGCCGTCATCGGCCCCGAATGCACCTTGACGGACACGACGGTAGGCGCGGGCGCGACCGTCCTGCGGACCACGGCCGAGCGGGCCGAGATCGGCTCCCGGCCACGGTGCTTCTTGTCCTGGCGCGCATAGGGGTAGAAGGGCGCGACGACGGTGATCCGTTTGGCGCTGGCCCGCTTCAGCGCGTCCACCATGATCAGCTGTTCCATCAGCCAGGTGTTCACCGGAGCCGAATGGCACTGGAGCACGAAGGCGTCGCAGCCCCGAACCGATTCGGAGAAGCGGACGAAGATCTCGCCGCTGGCGAATTCGTAGGCATGGGTGGGGACGGGCTCGACGTCGAGCGCGGCCGCGACCTCCGCCGTGAGGCCCGGGTGCGAACGTCCCGCGAAGAGCATCAGATTGCGCCGGTTCTCGGTCTGGTAGGCCACCGCGTACTCCTCGGGCGTGACGGGATGATCGGGCTGGCGTGATCGGGCTGGCGGGGGCAGCCCCCGGGCGGGTGACCCGTCCGGGGGAACGGCCGTGAGGCTGCACGGTTCAACACTCGGGCATACCCGGCCCCGCCCCTGTTTGYGCAGGCGGGATGGTACCCACGTGCCCGGATCGCCGCCTGCGGACCCCGGGCGGCCGACCCGGGCGGGGCAGGTCGGGCGGTGTGCATCCCCTCGCTGGCCAGAAGGTTTGGACGGACGTCTCTTTACGTTCTGCTCCCCGCGCCGGGAATGCCAGCGATGCCGGCCTCGCCCTCGCCGGTATGCGGCAACTCACTCCGGTGCGCCACGTCACCCTGATGAGCTGGGATCGGCACGGYGGCCTCGGCCGCGGACGGTTGCGGCATTTCATCGGGATGCTCGGGATCCCCGACGCTGCCGGGGGCCTGGACGCCGGCAGCGGCGGCCGCTCGTGCCGCCGGGCTGCCGGGACGGCGGCGGGAGACCCAGCCTTCGATGATCCGTTGCCGCCCCTCCCGGACCGCCAGCGCGCCCGGCGGAACGTCCTCCCGGATCACGGATCCGGCGCCGGTGTAGGCCCCGTCCCCGACCGTGACCGGAGCAACGAGCATGGTATCGCTGCCGATCCGGACGTCCGAGCCGATCACCGTGCGGTGCTTGGCCACCCCGTCGTAGTTCACGAAGACCGTCGTGCATCCGATGTTGCTGCGCTCGCCGACCACCGCGTCGCCGACATACGCCAGATGCGGGACCTTCGTCTGGTTCCCGAGATCGGCCGACTTCGTCTCGACGAAGGAGCCGATCTTGCCTTCGCGGCCCAGTCGGGTGCCCGGTCGGAGATGGCTGTAAGGCCCGACCACGGCCCCGGCGCCGATCTCGGCCCGCTCGGCCGTGGTCCGCAGGACGGTCGCGCCCGCGCCTACCGTCGTGTCCGTCAAGGTGCATTCGGGGCCGATGACGGCGCCGCGAGCGACGTGCGTCCGGCCGTGCAGGAAGGTGTTGGGGGCGATAGTCGTGTCCGGTTCGAGAGTGACGTCGGCGTCGATCCAGGTGGTCCGCGGGTCGACGACGGTGGTGCCGGCGCGCATCGCCGCCTCGACGATCCGAGAGATCAACACCGGCGTGTACGCGTTCGCAGCGGGCCCGCTCCAGACCGCGCTCGCGCGGCTGACCAGGGATAATGCTCAAGGCGAGGAGTACCTCACCGACGTCGTCGGGCTGCTGGTCGCCGCCGGGCAGCACGACCACCGTGTCGCCGGGCGCCAGCTCGCCGAGCGCCGCCAGGGCCACCCGGACGGCGTGGCCCGTGCCGTGTTGGCGGTCCTGGACGACCGGGACGACCTCGGGAGCCTGCTCCGCCAGCATCGCCGCGACCTGTTCGCGGCCGTGGCCCACGACGACCGCGGTACGCGCCGCCGCGAGGGCTCCGGCCGCGCTCAGCACGTGGTGGAGAAGGGAGCGCCCAGCGATGTGGTGCAGCACCTTCGGTCTCGTCGAGCGCATGCGCTTGCCTTCGCCCGCTGCCAGGATGATGACGGCCACCGGACGTGATGATGTCACGCGATCTCCCGAGTCTTCGGACCTGGACAGCGGTGGGGCGACGGCGCCCACACTACTCGTCGACCGGAAGGCGCCGGCAGATGCCACGGCCATCCCGGGAACACGCCGGCCCCGGACCGGGAAATGATGTGGGCCTGGYCACCGCCGTGGTGATGGTGCGGCGGCGGTGCTTCCGGAATATTCTTTTCGATGGTATTACTGGTGGTGCCTGGTAGTGCTCCGCCGCCACGACTCGAACGTGGACTAAGAGAACCAAAATCTCCTGTGCTGCCGATTACACTACGGCGGACCGCGAGAAAACACGCCAACTCTACCATCGTGGGGTGGCTCGGATGGTAAAAGCCGGGCCGCCACCGRCTACCCGGCCCGCCGGCCGGCGCGGGCGGCCGGCGCGGGCGGGCGTCCCGGACCGGGTTTGGCCGGCTGTCGTTCATCTCTTCGTCGCCTGACTGTCACTGACTGTCACCGACTGTCGGCTGATGGCGTTAAATGTCATTGGATGTCATTATTTGTCATCGGCTTGTCATCGACCTGTCGGTGATCGTGGTGCGCGGCGGTGCCGATCGATCCGGGTCGGGTCGGCGACGGATGGTTTGTTTGCGTGGCGGACGTGGAGGAGGGGGGACGTTGTCATGTCGGCGGGCTACCGTGGCGGATGGAGCGCCGGCACAGTGGGCCAGCCGCGACGGATGGAACGAGGCAATGACCGCTACCGACACGGTGACGCCGAGCGATAATCGGGCACCGCGGGACAACCGCGAACCCACCACGGGTCCGGTTCCCCGCCGGGCTGATCCCGCGAACAGCCGCGGTAACGCCACGCGGCCCCGCTCGATGGCGAAGGCCCACGCCGAGCAGGTCGTGATGGTGGTGACGATCGTGGTGCCGCTGGTCGCCCTGGCGGTCGCGATCCCGGCGATGTGGGGGCAGTGGATCTCCTGGCGGGACGTCGTCCTCGCCGTGGTGTTCTACGGCATCACCGGCCACGGCGTGACGATCGGCTTTCACCGTTACTTCACCCACCGCGGCTTCCGGACGTCCAGGCCGGTGCGGATCGCGTTGGCGGTCGCCGGCAACATGGCGATCGAGGGTCCGGTCATCCGCTGGGTGGCCGACCACCGGCGTCATCACGCCTTCAGCGACACCGAGGGCGACCCGCACTCGCCGTGGCGTTACGGTCCGGGGACGTGGTCGCTGATCAAGGGTCTCTGGCACGCCCACGTGGGTTGGCTGTTCGACGTCGAGCAGACCGACCAGCGTCGGTTCGCCCCGGACCTGCTCGACGATCCCGACATCATGAAGGTCAGCCGCTCGTTCGCGCTGTGCGCGTTCGCCAGCCTCGCGCTGCCCGCCGTGATCGGCGGCCTGTGGGGGGGTTCGTTCGCCGCGGCGCTGGAGGCGTTCTTCTGGGYCGGGCTGGTCCGTATCGCGCTGCTGCACCACGTCACGTGGTCGGTGAACAGCATCTGCCACGTCCTCGGCTCGCGTCCCTACCGGTCGCGGGACCGGTCGACCAACGTGTGGCCGCTGGCCCTGCTGTCGATGGGCGAATCCTGGCACAACCTGCATCACGCCGAGCCGACCTCGGCCCGGCACGGGGTGCGGCCCTGGCAGATCGACACCAGCTTCTACCTGATCAAGATGATGGAGACCGTTCACCTGGTGTGGGACGTCCGCTGGCCGGACCCGGCGCGTCTCGCGGCGAAACGCGCCACCGCCTGACCGGACGGCGGGTGGCGGTGGCTTGTCAGCCACCCTCGATCTCGGCGGCGAGGGTGAGCCAGGCCTCCTCGGTGCTGTCCTTGTCCGCGACGACGGCGCGCAGCTCGGCGTCCAGCGTCAGCAGACGCTCGTGATCCGTCGCGGCCTCGGCCAGCTCGTGATGCAGCTCCTGCTCGCGTCGGCTCAGGCGATCCAGGGCGCGCTCGAGCCGGGTCAGCTCCTTGCGGGCGGCGCGCAGCTCGCCCCCGGACAGGACGGGCGGCCCACCTGTCCGCCCGGCTTCGGCGACGGTGGTGGTCTGTCCGCCCGCTCCGCAGCCGGCGGCCGACGAACCCCGGGATGACGGTGCCCGAGCCGCGGCGTCCTGCCGGGCGGCCGCGCGCCGGGCGAGGTACTCCTCGATGCCGCCGGGCARCATGCGCAGGTGCCCGTCGCCAAGTAGCGCCAGTGTCACGTCGCAGGTGCGTTCGAGGAAATAGCGGTCGTGGCTGACCACGATCAGGCTGCCCGGCCACGAGTCGAGGAGGTCCTCGAGCGCGGTGAGGGTGTCGGTGTCGAGGTCGTTGGTCGGCTCGTCGAGGAGCAGCACGTTCGGTCTGGCCATCAGCAGGCGCAGCAGCTGCAGCCGGCGGCGTTCGCCGCCGGAGAGGTCCCCGACCCGCGTCCACTGCCGTGACGACGGGAGGCCGAACTGCTCGAGTAACTGGCCGGCGGTCCGTTCCCGGCCCTTCTCGACCTCCAGGACCTGCCCGACCTGTTCGACGGCCTCCAGCGCCCGCAGCGACGCCGGTAGTTCGGCAATCTCCTGGGACAGCAGGGCCGGTCGCACGCTGGCCCCCACCCGGACCCGGCCGGCCTCCGGCGTCACCGCACCCAGCAGCACGCGTAGCAGGGTGGTCTTGCCGGCTCCGTTGACACCGACCAGCCCGATCCGGTCCCCCGGTCCGACCAGCCAGGTGACGTCGTCGAACAACGTCCGGTCCCCGATCCGGACCGTGATGTGCTCGGCGTCGTAGACGTCCTTGCCCAGCCGGGATGCCGCGAAGCTGCGCAGCGCCATGGTGTCCCGGGGCGGCGGCTCGTCGGCGATCAGCGCATTGGCGGCGTCGATGCGGAAGCGCGGCTTACTGGTCCGGGCGGGCGGGCCGCGGCGTAGCCAGGCGAGTTCCTTACGCAGCAGGTTCTGGCGCCTGGCTTCGGTGGYGTCGGCCCGCCGGGTGCGTTCGGYCCGCGCGAGCACGTACGCTGAGTAGCCGCCCTCGTACGCGTCGACACGCCCGTCCACGACTTCCCAGACCCGTCCGCACACCTCGTCGAGGAACCAGCGGTCGTGGGTCGCGACGAGCAGTCCACCGCGGAAGCCGGCTAGATGCCGGGCGAGCCAGGCGACCCCCTCGACGTCCAGGTGGTTCGTCGGCTCGTCCAGGATCAGCAGGTCGGTGTCCTGGACGAGGAGCCGGGCCAGCGCCACCCGGCGGCGTTCCCCGCCCGACATCGGTCCGACCGGGTCGTCGAGCCGTTCGAGCAGCCCGAGCCCGGCGAGGATGCCCCGCTGCCGGGGATCCGCCGCCCACTCGTGCTCAGCGACGGTGCCCACGACAATCTCGCGCACGGTGCGCTCRGCGGGGAGCACGTCTGCCTGCGCCAGGGTGGCGACCCGGGTGGAACCGGCGGGCACGACCCGGCCGGCGTCCGGGGCCACCTCGCCGGCGATGATCCGCAGCAGGGTGGACTTCCCGGCCCCGTTGCGCCCCACGACCCCGATCCGTTCCCCGGCGCCGATCCCCAGGCTCACCCGGTCGAGCAACGTCCGGGTGCCGAACGCGGCGTTGACGTTCTCGAGGCTGACCAGGACGGCGCTCACGGCGCTTCGCCTGCTCCCTCCACCATCCTGGCGCCGCTCGCCGGCCCGGAGGCCCGGCGTACCGCGCGGGCGACCCCCATCCCGGCGAGGCTCGCCGCGAGCGCGATGCTCTCCTGCGCTCCGGCCGCGAGGAAGGCGCAGGTCGGGCCGGAGCCGCTCACGATCGCCCCGACGGCTCCCAGCTCCCGGCCCGCCTCCAGGACGCGGCGCAGGGACGGCCGAAGCCGCAGTGCTGCCGGCTGCAGGTCGTTGACCAGGGCGGCTCCGAGCTGGCCGGGGTCGCCGGTGCGCAGCGCGGCGAGCACGTTGTCGGCGGGGGTCGGGCCGGTCCGCAGTTTGCCCTCGGTCAGCCGGTCGAACTCCTTGTAGACCGCGGGGGTGGACAGGCCGCCGTCGGCGAGCGCGAACACCCAGTAGTACTCGCCCGTCGCCAGGACGTCGGTGAGCTGCTCGCCGCGCCCGGTGCCGAGTGCGGTGCCGCCGGCCAGGGGGAACGGGACGTCGCTGCCGAGCTGGGCGGCGAGTCGGGTCAGGGTCGCCCGGTCCAGGCCGGTCTGCCAGAGCGCGTCGCAGGCGACGAGCGCCGCCGCCGCGTCGGCGCTGCCCCCGGCCATCCCCGCGGCGACGGGGATGCCCTTCGTCAGGGTGAGATGAACCCGTTCCGAGGTGATGCCCGCGGCCTCGRCAACCAGGTGAGCGGCCCGGACGGCGATGTTGTCCCGGCCGGTGGGGACGATGGAGACCTCCGGCGTGGACGTCGCCGGACCCAGCGACGCCGGGTCGGCGCCCTCCCCGGACACCTCGACGGTCACGACGATGTCCCCGCTGGACCGGCCGTTCCCGTCGGACCCGCCGTTCCCGTCGGTGGTCGATGGCCCCGGGTCGTGGAACCGCGGGGGATCGACGGACGTCGCCGAGACGTCGTCGAACAGCGAGACGGCCTGCAGCACTGTGATGACGTCGTGGTAGCCGTCCGGTCGGAGCGGTCCGACGCCGAGATGCAGGTTGACCTTGGCGGGGGCTCGCACGGTGACGGTGGCGGGGCCGGCTCCGACGCTTCGGCGCGGACCCGGGTGGGATCGAGGCAGCGGATGCTCCTTCGCTCGGACRCACGCGCGCCCGCTGGGCGGCGTGGCGTTCGGTGGCGGCCGGCACCCAAACCTATCCGCCCACGCCGGGAGCGGATGAGCGTCCGCCCGCGAAGGATCGCGAGGGACGCAGCGAATCGGCCCCCGGCGACGCGGCGGGGACGATGCGCGCTTCCGTTCAGTGATCGTAGCTGTGCCGACGGGAACGGGTTGTTGTCCGACCGGAGAATTCGGGTATCCCTGATCGTGAACGGCCGCACCGGAGAGCGCCCGGACGGATCGTCCCTCGACGTCCCGCTCCTGGTCGGACCTGACCCCTTCCACCGCTTCGGGCGCTCCGACGATGCCGGCCAGGAAGGAGCACCATGACCACCACAACCAGCGCGGCCGGGCCCGAGGCGAAGGCCTCGGACGCAGGTGGTGCGCGTCGCACCACCGTGCCGGAGCGCAAGATATCCACCGAGCTGGTGACCGGCCGGGGCCGGACGTCGATCGCGGACGCCGTCGTCAGCAAGATCGCCGGTGTCGCGGCACGCGAGGTCTCCGGGGTACACAACCTGGGCTCGAGCGGGGCCCGCGCGATGGGTTCGTTCCGGGCCCGCATCCCCGGCGCGTYGGCCAGCGTCTCCCAGGGGGTCGCGGTGGAGGTCGGGGAACGGCAGGCCGCGATCGACCTCGACGTCGTCTGCGACTACGGGGTCTCCATCGTGGATCTGTCCCACTCGATCCGGCACAACGTCGTCACCTCTGTGGAGGGAATGACGGGCCTGGAGGTCACCGAGGTGAACATCGCGATCGACGACGTCTACATCGGCGAGGAGGAGTCGGAAGAGCCGCGGCGGGTCGAATGAGCACGAACCCGACAGCGGCCGGGCCGGTGAGCGGGTTCGCCTGGAACCCGGATGCCGTGGCCCGGACCGTGCTGTCCTGTCCCGGTGTCGTCCGGCTCATCGGCGCGCCGGTCCGGCACAAGGATCGTCACCGTGTTCCGGACGGCGGGGCGGGTGCCGCGGCCGAGGTCGCGACCTACCTTCCGGGCCGCCGGGTGGAGGGGGTACGGGTACGGCCGGACGGGATCCTGGTGCAGATCGTGTGCCGGTACGGGGAACGGCTCGGTGAGCTCGCCGCCCGGGTGCGCGCCGCGGTGCTGGTGGTCGAACCCGRCTGTCCCCGGGTCGACGTCGTCATCCGTGATCTGGCAATTCCGGATCCGGACCTGTCGTGTCCGCAGGGGCCGGACGCGGCGGTAGTCGGTCCGGGGACGCCCCGTTCGGGGACGCCCCGTTCGGGGGTGCCGGGTGCGGGGGTGCCGGAGATGGGGGTGCCGGAGATGGGGGTGCCGTGACCTCCGATCGGCGGCAGGAGTCATCCCGACGCCAGCTCGACGCCGCCCGACGCAGGGCCGAGATCCGCGCGTTCATCCGCACGCACCATCCGGATCGGGGAGGTGATCCACAGGCGTTCGCCGCCGGCCTGCGGGCCCTGCGATCCACGCCGGATGGGCCGGACGGGCCGGGTGTTCCGGGTGTCCGCCTCACCACCCATCACCGGCCCAACGCCGCGGACATCCTGTTCGCCTGGGTTCGCGGTCGCGGGCGCCGCTGTTCCGACTCCACGCGTCGGTGGTGGTCGCACCGCMGGGCGCGGTTCGGCCCCGGCCGTGGTCCTCGGGTGCGCTGAGGCGACACCGGGTCCGCGGRACCGCACCCCGGGCTCGGTTCCATGTGACGATCACGCGGGATGCCCCTCGATCTGCCGGTCCAGAGGGGYGGACCGGGTACTGCGGCCGGGCTGGACGGGGCCGGGCTGGACGGGGCCGGGCTGGATGGGCCAGGAAAGGGGAAGAGCCACATGCGATCGAGCGCGCTTGGCCTGATCATCGGTCTGATCGCCGGACTCGCCCTCGCCTTCGGGGGCTTCAGCGAGTTTCTGATCGTGCTGGTCTTCGGTGCGATAGGGCTGGTCATCGGCAAGGTGGTGGATGGTGATCTCGATATCACCCGTTATGTGGGCGGTGACCGGCGTCGGGGGCGGCGGTGAACGAGAGGGAGCGTGCGCGACCGGGCCGTCCCGCGGGTAGGCGGGCGGGGGCCGGTTCCCTGCGGGTGGCGGACCGGGTTGTCGAGAAGATCGCGGCCATGGCGGCGGCGGATGTCGTCGGCGTTACCGGACCGCCACGCGGATTCCCGCGCCATGGCGGCGCGCGGCGTCGTGGGCGTGCCGRGCGRCCACGGGTCTCGGYGAAGATGGAGGGAGCCACCGCCCGACTGACGATGTCGTTCTCCGTGCGTTACCCGATCCCGGTCACGGAGACGGCCGAGCTGGTCCGTTGCGAGGTGCGGGACCGGGTCGCGGCGCTCACGGGTGTGCGCGTGGCACATCTGGACATCGATATCCCGTCGCTGCCCTCCGATGGGTAGCGGCCCTCTTCTGTCCCTCCGGTTCGCGTTCAGACCACGGGTAACAGACCACGGGTAACAGACCACGGGTAACAGACAAGGTTGGGCTCGGTGAGGGGAGGGTGCCGTGCGGGTGGGGCGCAGGATCGTCGCCGGACTGCTCGCCGCGCTGATCGTGGCCGCCGGGGTCATCACCGTCATCGAGATCGTGGCCGCGGCCGGCRGTGGCAGGGGCTACGTCGTGGTCGACTGGCCGGCGTGGGCGGACGACCTGGCGGACACGGCCTGGTCCTCCGGGCCGGTCCGACTGGCCGCGGGGGTCTGCGTTCTAGTTGGCCTGCTGCTGATCTGGCTCGGAGCGCGGCGCGGAACGCCGTCCCGACTCGCCGTGCGGCGCGGCTGCGCGCAGACCATTGTCTTCGTCGAGCGGCGAGGGGTTGCGCGGGCGCTGCGCTCCGCAGCCCTGACCGTCGACGGGGTGCGGGCCGCCCGGGTTCGGGTCCGTGACCGGACCGCCGACGTCCGCCTGCGCCTTCGGCAGCGTGTCGCCGGTGGCGCGCGGGAGCGCGCGGGTGCCGTCCTGGCCTCTACGCTTGTCTCCTTCGAGCTGGCTGAGCCGCTCGAGCTGCGCATCCAGGCGACCCCGCCGGCCGCGGACCGGACCGTCAACGGGGCGGACCGGGCCGCTGGCGGTGCGGCATGACCGAGACGCGGGCAGCGGGCGGGCAGGCCGCCGAGGGCCGCTCGGCGGGTGGCGGGGTACCCGCGGAGCCCGGCGGGAGGCCGGCCGGGCTGTCCGAGCCGCCGCCCGACCGCCTCAACCGGGTCGCCCTGGTCGGAATCGGGTTGCTCTGCCTCGCGGCCGGTGTTCTCGCGTTGCTGGTGGGGGCCGGTGCGTTCGGAAACGACGTCGCCGACGAGGCGGTGCTCGACGCCGACACCCGTTCCTACCCGACCTCCCACGCCTGGTTCTGGCTCGTCGTGGGGATCGGTTCCGGGCTGGTCGTCCTGCTCGCCCTCGGGTGGCTTCGGGCGCAGACGGCGCTGGCGGCGCGGSGTCGTGGACTCTACGTGACGGATGATGCGCTCGGCGGTGTCCATTTGTCCGCCGCGGCACTGACCGACGCCGTCGAGGACGACGTGCTCGGGATCGTGGGCGTCGAGGCGGTGCGGGCGGTGCTGCGCGGCCGGCGGGAACCCGTGCTGGAGATCGCGGTCACCGTTGTCCCGGGGCCGGGGGTCGCCGGCGTGCTCGACGACATCCGTGGCCCGGTGCTCCATCGAGCCCGGACCGCGGTCGGTCGTCCGCGGCTACCCGCCAAGGTGGAGGTCCGCCCCGCTGCCACCATCCGGCCGCAGGTGCGCTGAGGTGCGGCCCGGCGTGACCGGGCAGGGTGACCAAGGCCGCGACGCACCCAGGGGCTTGACAGAACGGGGTCGTTTCCCCCATGCCATGGCGCGTCCGGTACTGTGAAGGACCGCGCCGCGGTGGTTCCACCGCCCTCCGGCGCCGGATCCCCAGTTTAGGAAAGGATGAGCGCCGCCATGTCCGAGGTCCGCATCGCCGCGGAGCCGCGCACCGAGTTCGGTAAGGGCGGGGCTCGTCGCACCCGTCGGGCCGGCAAGGTCCCGGCTGTTCTCTATGGTCACGGTAAGCCGCCGCGTCACATCGCGCTGCCCGCACACGACCTCCTCCACGCCTTCAAGACCGACGCCGGCACGAACGTCCTGTTGACGCTCGAACTGGCCGAGGGGACCGAACTCGCGCTCGCGAAGGACGTCCAGCGCCACCCGATCAAGGGCAGCTTCGAGCACATCGACCTCGTGCTCGTGGCCCGGGGCGAGAAGGTCGTGGCCGACATCCCCGTGCAGGTGATCGGGGAACCACACCCGGACACCCTGGTCGACCAGCAGGTCACCACGATCGCGGTGAAGGCCGACGCCACCCGGCTGCCCGGCCCGATCGAGGTCGATATCACCGGGCTCGAGCCAGGTACGAGCATTCTCGCCCGCCAGCTGGTCCTGCCGGCCGGCTCCGAGCTCGACGCCGATCCCGACCTGGTCGTCGTGCAGTGCCTGGCCAAGCGGACGAACGCCCAGCAGGAGGCCTCGCTCGGCGAGACTCCGGTGGCGGAGGAGGCCGGCGTCGCGAGCGCGTCCGTCTAGGCGGATCCGCTCCATCGCCGATGTCGCCTGCCGATGATGATCACCCCGACCGGCGATGGGCCCTGGCTCGTCGCCGGTCTCGGCAATCCCGGACCGACCTATGCCGGGAATCGGCACAACGCCGGCTTCATGGTCGTGGACCTGCTCGCCGAGCGGACCGGGTCACGGCTGAAGTCGCACCGTTCCCGGGCCGATGTCGCAGAGACCCGCCTGGCCGGGGCGCGGGCGGTCCTTGCCCGTCCGCTCTCCTTCATGAATCTCTCCGGCGGTCCTGTCGCGGCGGCCCGGAGCTTCTACAAGGTCGAGGTCTCCCGGCTCATCGTGGTGCACGATGAGCTTGACATCCCCTTCGGGGCAGTGCGGCTCAAACGCGGCGGTGGGGACAACGGCCACAACGGTCTGCGGTCCATCTCCTCAGCGCTCGGGACGCGGGACTATCTGCGGGTCCGGGTCGGCATCGGCCGTCCGCCCGGCCGGATGGATCCGGCCGACTTCGTGCTGCGGGACTTCACCTCGACCGAACGCCGTGAGCTGCCCCTCCTGCTCGAACACGCGGCCGACTCGGTCGAGATGCTCATCGCCGACGGTCTGGAGCCCGCGCAGAACCGCTATCACGCGTTGCTCTGAACCGCTCGACGGACGCCGCGTGTTTCTGCCGGTCCGGCGGGCACTCCGGGTGCTTGGCTACTTCAAGTGTTGGCATGGATGCGAAAGGTCAAYGGCATGGCCGGTTGCCGGGGAACCGGGGARCGGAGGCTTCGTGCACTGGCATGAGGGGGAGAGAAAGGGCGGGCGAGCGCGGAGGAGTGCCGGATGCTGGCGTTGACGGCGGGCCCGCCGGCCGATGGGCGGGCGTACAGCGTCGTGGCCCTCGGGGCACATGCGGACGACGTGGAGATCGGCGCCGCTGCCACGATCATGCAGTTGCTGGCCGCCCATCCGGAGGCCACCGTGCACTGGGTGGTCTTCTCGGGCGAGGGYGAGCGCGGCTCGGAGGCGGAGGAGAGCGCGCGTGAACTGCTCGGCTCCTCGCTCGGTTCGCTGCACCTGCACGAGGTCCGGGACGGTTTCCTCCCGCGGGAGTGGAGCGGGGTCAAGGAGGTCCTGCTGCAGATCGCCCGCCAGGTCACCCCGGACATCGTGTTCGCCCCGGCGCTCGCGGATGCCCACCAGGATCACCGGGTGCTCGGCGAGCTGGCGTGGCAGGCCTTTCGCGGGGCGCTCATCCTCGGCTACGAGATCCCGAAATGGGAGGCTGACCGGCTGTCCCCCAGCCTGTACGTCCCGATCCTCGAGGAGACGGTCGGGGCAAAACTCGATCATCTCAAACGTCATTTCCGCAGCCAGCAGGACCGCGCCTGGTTCGACGACGAGACCTTCCGCGCGACCCTGCGGCTGCRCGGCGTAGAGTGCGGGACGCGCTACGCGGAGGCGTTCGACGCCCGCAAGGTGATGCTCACCTTCTGATATGTCTCCCGCCCACCGGTCTTCCGCCCACCGGTCTGCTCCGTCGGCTCGGTGAGGCCCGGCGGGCAGGGACTCAGGCTGGCGTCAGATGTTCCTGGATGCGACCGATGAGCGCCGTGTGGTCGAGTTCCTGTAGCACGTAGGCCTGGCCGGCTGTTCCGATCTCGGCCGCCTTCCAGGGCTGTTCCAGCAGGCTGCAGGCGGCGTCGGCGAAGGCGCCCGCGTCCTCGGCGACGAGGAGGTGGGTACCGGGCGTCCAGCCGAGGYCGCGGCTGCCGGTGGGTGTGCTCACGACCGGCGTTCCCGCCGCCATTGCCTCGATCGCCTTGATGTTCACGCCGGATCCCGAACGCATCGGGTTCACCGACAGGGTGGCGGTGGCGAGGTAACCGGCGACGCTCGGCACGTCGGTGTGCAACTCCACGCCCTCGAAGCCACCGAGCCATGCCGCCAGGCCCTCCTCCGGACGCCGCCCCACCACCTGGAAGGTCGCGTCGGGATGGCGGACCCGGATCGTCGGCCAGCAGCCGCCGAGGAACCAGCGCAGGGCTTCGATGTTGGTCGGGGTGTCCAGCGAGCCGACAAAGATCAGCTTTTTGCCGGCGCTGTCCCGAGGCGCCGGCTTCCGGCCCGGCGGGRCCGGCTCGGTACCGGCCGACCCGGTGCCCGTCGGTGYGGTGAGGGCGYCGACGGGCAGGAACGGCGGYAGGTGGAACGTTGGGATGCTCGCCCGCGTACGCCGCCAGTTGTGGTCTTCCAGCGAGATGTCCGCGATGCAGGTGATGAGCGGAGAGTGGTGCATCGAAAGCTCCGCCAGCCGCAGTTTGTGATACTCCAGCTCGTAGGCGACGGCGCGCGGCCCCGAGCTGTTGCGGGCCAGCACCCGGAAGAACTCCGAGTCGACGTTGTGCGCGCGCACCAGATGCGGCAGCTTCCAGATCCGGGCGACCTCCTCGCCGAGATGCGACGTCCGGCAGCTGTAACTGATCACGGCGTCGGCCCGTGGCGGTGTCGACTCCAGCGCGCGGCGCAACGGACCGACCGGCCGGGATGCGTGCATGAATGGCCGGGCCRTCAGGTGTGCCCGTGGGCTGTCGTCACGAGGCAGCCGGATGACGGCCGAACCCGGCACGGCCTCCTCGTACACGGCGATATCCAGGTTCTCCCGGGAAGGCACCAGGACCTGCATCCGAACGCCGGCCGCGGAAGCCGCGGTGAGGAAGCTGAAGGTCTCCACCCGGCCGCCCGCGTCCGCCGGGAGAAACGGTTCCTCGACAACGACGATCCAGCGTGTGGAGTCGCTCACCGGACAACTGTAACGACCGTGGGGTCGGGTAACGACTGCGGGCTCGGTACTCGCGCGGGGTGTCGCGGACAGTTCCAGGTAGATGACAAGAGTGTCGTGAGGTGAGGTGAGGTGAGGTGAGGGTGGGGTCGAGGTGCGCGCAGGCCCGCCGGGGGTCCATCCGATTCCGCGGGACGACTTTGGCGCGGTGCGGGTGTCACGGCTGCGCGGCGTCATGGCGTCATGGCRTCAATGGCGCCGTACCRCAAAGGACGGAGCCGTTGGTTGTGGCTGACCGGCGGAACGCTACGGTAACCGCCATGACAGGTGTCCGGACCATCGGTCGAGGTGCCGCCGTGGCGGCGCTGGGAGCCACAACCGTTTACGGTCACGTCTTGTATCCGATCTATATCGGATTGCGCAGCCGTGGTCTGGAGTCGACGGCACCGCCGGACCCTGAGATCTGGCCGGGACTGAGCGTGGTCGTCTCCGCCTATCGGGAGTCGGCGGTGATCGGGGCGAAACTGGATGAACTCACCCGCGCGGACTATCCCGGGCCGATGGAGATCATCGTCGTGGCCGACGATCCGGAGACGGCCGAGGCCTCGCGCCGGCCCGGCGTGCGGGTGCTGTCGTCCGGGGAACGCCTCGGCAAGGCGCGGGCGGTCAACCGGGGAGTCGCCGCCGCCACCCACGAGCTCGTGGTGCTCACCGATGCGAACGCTGTGCTCGCGCCCGGTGCCCTGCGGGCAGCCGCCCGTCATTTCACCGACGAGACGGTCGGCGCGGTGGCGGGGGAGAAGCAGGTTGACGATCCCGACGGCGCCCAGGGCTTCTACTGGAAGTTCGAGTCCTGGCTGAAGCGCCGCGAGTCGGCGACCGGGGCGACCATCGGYGTGGTCGGCGAGATGCTGGCCTTCCGCCGCCAGGCGTTTCGGCCCCTGCCCGCGGACGTGGCCGTCGACGATGCCTGGCTGGCTCTCGACATCCTCGAAGGGGGGCTGCGGGTCGTCTACGAACCCGAGGCGTACTCGATCGAGTCGTCGAGCCCGGACTACTCGGCGGAGTGGGAGCGGCGGACCCGGATCGTCGCTGGCAACCTCGACATGCTCTGGCGGCGCCGGGCGGCGCTGGTGCCCGGCGCGCTGCCGGTCACCCCGCAACTGTGGGGCCACCGGCTGGTCCGCTCGTCATTCGGCCCGTTGGCGCAGGTCGTCCTGGTGGGGCTCGCCCTCCCGGCCGCCCGCCGGAGCTGGATTGCCCGGCTGTTCCTGGCCGGCAACGCCGTCGGCGCTGTGAGTACCGCGGCGCTGCTGACCGGGCGCACGCCGCCCGGTCCGACCCGCCTGGTCGCGCAGGTCTTCTTCCTGCAGGCCGTCGCGCTCGGCGGGGTGCGGCGCTTTGTGGCCCGGGACCGGCCCGCCGTCTGGCCCAAGCCGGAGCGGCCGGCCGTGGCCTCCGCGACGTCACCGGCGCCCCCGGGGTCGGTCCTGCCACCGGGGCAGACGACGCCGCCTGGCCCGCCGACCGAGTTGGCCCCGGCCGGCAACTGACCTGCTCCGGCAACTGACCTGCTCCGGCAACTGACGCCGCTGACGCCGGCCGGGACCGGCCTCGACCGGAGAACCCACCGCGGCCCRTCACCGGCTACGCCTATCGAAATACCACCCGCCGTGGGGTGGGAATACCGTGTGGCGCGACACCGCAACACCGCACGAGGCGTGGATATCCACCTGAGTGCGCGTCAGCACACGCAGTGAGGAGCGTRCCGCCATGTCCGTCGAGAAGTCCAACCGGTCCAGGTGGCAGTACGAGCTGGTACTGGTCAGTTTTCACAGCCGTGGCCAGCTCGAGCAGCTCTTCGCGACCCTTCCGTTGGACATGCCGGTTGTGATCATCGATAACGCGGAGGGCGTCGACCGCGTTGACGAGCTGATCGCGGACCGGCCCAACAGCCGTTACCTCGACTCCGGTGGCGGCAAGGGATTCGCGAAGGCCGCCAACATGGGCATCCGTTCGTCGCGCTACGAGTACGTGGTGCTCGGCAACCCGGACAGCCGGCCCACCGTGGAGGTCATCGACACGCTGGTCGACGACCTCATCGCCGATCCCGAACTGGTGACCAGCGCGGCCACCATGAAGGGGCACGACGACAAGCCCGAGCTCGGTAACGGCGGCTGGGAGCCGACGCCTCGCCGGGTGCTGCTGCACGTGCTGGGAGCGCACAAGGTGGCGCCGAGCTCGGCGCTGTTCGCCCGGCCGACACCGGGCCGCCCGATGAACCCCGAGTGGCTGACCGGCGCCTGCATGGCCGTCCGTCGGTCCACCTTCCTCGAACTGGGCGCCTTTGATGAGACGTTCTACGTCTACAACGAGGACATGGCGCTCGGCCGGGCGATCCGTGAGGCGGGGCTGCGGCAGAAGCTGCGCACCGATCTGCTGGTACCCCACGGGGCGGGAGGTTCCGGGGCCGGTAAGACATGGATGCTGCAGATGCGCGGTGCGTCCATGGTGCGTTATCTGCGTAAGCACAATGCGCCGGCTCGGGTGAACGTGATGCGCTCGATGCTCGTCGCCGGCTACGCCGGGCGTACGGTGCTCTCTCGGGCCCGGGGCAGGAAGGCAGTGGCCGACGAGCACGCCGCATATATCAAGGGCCTGCTGGTCGGACCGCCGGCCCAGTAGCCGCGCCCGTTCCTCGTTCGTTCCCTGCCTGTTCAGTGGGCTGTTTGTCCGATTCGTCCCTCTGGCCAGGCAGGGAAGTGAACTCGCTGGTCCCGGGCTCGCTGGTCCCGGGCTCGCTGGTCCCGGGCTCAGGTGAAGCGGGYCACCCGCCATTCCCGGCGACCGCGGCGGACCAGGATGACCGAGCCGTGCAGCAGATCCTTGGTCCCGACGGTGGCTTCCACGCCGACCCGTTCCCCGTTCACCAGGACCGCATGGTTGCCCAGGTGCTCGCGCGCATCCCGCTTGCTGCTGGCGAGGCCGGTGGCGATCAGCAGATCGACAACCGGCCAGCCGTCATCCTCGAGCCGGGCGGCCGGCTCCTCGACCGTGGGCACGTCGGCGAAGACGTCGGAGAGCAGATCCGCGCCGATCGCCTTCACGTCCCCGCTGAACAACGCCGCCGACGCCGCCTCGGCCGCGTCCACCGCGGCCTGACCGTGCACCAGTGCGGTGATCTCCCGCGCCAGGTGACGCTGCAACGCCCGCTTACCCGGAGCCTCGGCGTGCTCGGCGAACAGCCGCTCCAGCGGCTCACGGTCGATGAGCGAGAAGAACAGGGCGAACCGGCGTGCCTCGTCGTCGGACAGATTGATCACGAACTGGTACAGGGTGTAGGGCGAGGTACGGTCGGCCGAGAGCCAGACCGCACCCTTCTCCGACTTGCCGAACTTCGTGCCGTCCGAACGCAGCAGCAGCGGGCAGGTCAGCCCGTGTACCTGGGTGCGCAGCACCCGTCGCACGTAGTCGATCCCGGCGACGATGTTGCCCCACTGGTCGGAGGCGCCCATCTGAAGGGTGACCCCGTGGTCCTCRCACAGGCGGCGGAAGTCGTACGCCTGGAGCAGGGAGTAGCTGAACTCGGTGTAGGTCAGGCCGACGTCGGGATCGTCCAGCCGCCGGCGCACCGAGTCACGGCGGACCATCTCGGTGACGGGGAAGTGCTTGCCGACGTCCCGCAAAAACTCGATCATTCCGAGTCCGTCGAGCCAGTCGGCGTTGTCGACGAACTGTGGTAGCTGGCTGGAGTCCAGGGCCCGGGCGAAGACGGACTCCATGATCTCCTGTTGTCCGAGCATGTTCGTCCGTACCTCCTGGGCGGTGAGCAGGCTACGTTCCACCGACTTGCCCGACGGGTCGCCGATCAGACCCGTGCCACCGCCGAACAGGGTGACCGCGCCGATCCCCGCCCGTGCGGCCCGGATCAGCAGGGTCATCGGCAGCAGGTTGCCGATCGTCAGCGAGGGGGCCGTCGGGTCGAAGCCGATGTAGCAGCGCCGCCGTCCGCTGTCGAGGTGCTCCCGCAGCTCGGCGGGATCGGTGCTGTCGTGGAGGAGTCCACGCCAGGACAGCTCGTCCAGGAGCGCGTGTGTCATGGGCCCATGGTAGAAGTGGCGCGCCGGTCCGCAGTGACACCGCGAGATCACCCGGTAGGGGAGCGCGGGCGGACGCGGCTGCCCGCGCGGCCCGGTCCCGCCCGCGTCGCGCGCTGCCAGGCGTACAGCAGATGTGTCACGATCCCGAGCAGGACGCCCAACGAGGCCGCGATCCCGAGCCCGGCGGTCCAGACCAGTGGCGAGGGTTTCGATGAGTCTGGGCCGGCTGCGCCGATCGGACCGGTGTTCGTGAGTGTGGCGCCGGCCCCGTGGGTCGTCGCGTCGCCGGCGGACCCCCGGGCCTGCCCGCCGGGCATGATGCGGCCGGCGGCCGGCGCGGGCCCCCCCACCCCCCAGCGTGTCGGTGCCGACAGCAGCGGATTGCTCCTGACCACCGGCACGGCCCGGGTCAGCGCCGCGACGGGGTCGACGATGCCAAAGCCGAACTCGTCGTCGCGGCCAGGAGAGCCCGCATCCCGCGCGGTGTAGACGAGCCGCTCGATGACGTTGGGTGCGTCCAGGTCCGGCTGGGCGGCCCGGATGAGGGCGACAACGCCCGCGACGATCGCCGCGGAGTTCGAGGTGYCGCCCCCGGTGTCCAGGCCGTCCGGGGAGACCCGGGTCGGGACGGGGGCCCGGATACCGGGGGCCGGCGCGGCGATGACGGCCCGCGGCCCGTGGGCCGATTCCCGCCAGAAACCACCAGCGGCCGTCGATCCGGTCACCGCGACCACCCCCGGGATACTGGCGGGGGAGTTGATCGCGGTGTCGCCGGACTCGACGTTCCCCGCCGAGGCGACCACCACCACGTCGTGCGCGAGGGCGTAGCCGACCGCTTTCTCCTCGTCCGGGGTCGCCGTCCCCGTCGAGCCCAGGGAGAGGTTGATGACGTCGGCACCCAGGTCGACTGCCCGGCGGATGCCGATCGCGACCTCCTCCGAGTTCGCCTCGGCGCCGGTCGAGACGGGCAGGATCTTGGCGGCCGGGGCGATGCCGCGGACCTCGGGCCGGCCGTTGTCGTTGCGACCGGCGATGATGCCCGCCATGGCGGTGCCGTGGCCGTTCGGATCATCGTCGCGCCAACCGTCCCGCGCCGCCCCGGGGCCGATGCCGGTACCGGGAAGCAGCTGACCCCACAACTTGGGTTGGCTGGCGTCGACCCCGCCGTCGATGACGGCCACCACCGTGCCCGCGCCCTGGCTGATCCGGTGCGCCTGGGCGAGTCCCAGGACAGCGTGGTACCACTGCGAGCCTCGGGCGGGCGCGATCGAAGCCGGGCCGGGCCCGGCCGCGTGCGGCGGGACGGCGGCGCCGGCCGGAGCGGTCGTCATCACGAGGCCGACCAGCAGCGCGAGGCCGACCAGCAGGCCGAGCATGGCGCGGTGGTGCATGAGGGGGTCCTGCCTCCGGGGGCTGCCRCTCGGCGGGCGTGGCTGATCGTGTCCGGTTACGCGCCCTGTCTGAGGAAGTTTTCCACATTGCATGGTCTATGCAGACCACTGTTACAAAGCAGATAGCTCGTCCGGATAGCCCGAGGTGGTTTTCCCGGCTTCAGTGCCTTCGACGGCGCAGGAGACGATCGATGCCCAGTGGGGCGTGGCTCTGCCGGGTGACCGCCTCCCCGGTCCCGGTCCCGGTCGACGCGCAACCTCCACCGGACCGGGGCACGCTCCTCGCGTCCCTGGTTGCCGCCCTGGCCTGATGGTCGCTCCGTCGCCTACCAACACTTACGTGACGGTAGAGTGCCGAGGAACCGCGTATGGGCGCCGCGAAGAGTCGCACCGAGAGGGGCCGCAGCAATGACCGACAGAAGGGACGTCGGCACGGACGTCGGCGAGGGCGTCGCGTCACCGCCGGAACATCCGCGGATCGCCGAGTTGACCGCGCGTGCCRCCACGAGTGAGATCCCGACCGCGGCGCTGTGCCGTGATCTCGCCGTCGCGCACGAGCGGGCCGGCGACGACGCCGGGGCCRTGCGGTGGGCCCTGGCGCTCACCGACGCCGGCAGCGACCTCGGTGCCTGGTCGGCCGCTGCCGGCGTGCTGCGCCGCGTCCTGCCGCGGGTCGCGCCGCTGCCGAGGTCCGCGCGGGTGGCCGTGCTCGGCAGTTACACGACGTCGCAGTTCGCCGCGCTGTTGCCGCTGGCCGCGGCGCGAGCCGGGGTCGCCGTCGAGGTCTACGAATGCGGCTATGGGCAGTACCGCCAGGAGGTCCTGGACCCCGCGAGTGAGCTCTACCGGTTCCGGCCCGACGTCGTCGTGCTCGCGGTGCACGCCGGGGAGACCGCCCTGCCGGCGGTCGCCGACGACCCGGCCGCCGCGGTGGCCACCGAGGTCGAGCGTTGGACGTCGCTGTGGGACATGATCATAAATCGGTGCGGGGCCCGGATCGTCCAGCACACCTTCGCCATCCCCGGCGAGGTCGCGCTCGGCCATCTGGCGTTGCGGGTTCCCGGCTCCCGGCCGGCGATGCTCGCGCGGGTCAACGCCGAACTCGGCCGGGTGTCCGGCGAGCGGGGCGACGGGGTCGCCTTCGTCGACTGCGAGCGGCTCGCCGCCGACGTGGGCAAGCGTGCCTGGTTCGACGCGCGGTACTGGCACCGGTCCAAGCAGGCGGTGTCGCTCGCGCAGGTGCCGCTGCTGGCCCGGCACACCGCCGCGGTGATCGGGGCTCAGCTGGGAACGAGCCGGAAGTGCCTGGTCCTCGACCTCGACAACACTCTGTGGGGCGGCGTGCTCGGGGAGGAGGGCCTGGCCGGCATCGCGCTCGGCGATGGCGCTGTCGGGGAGGCGTTCGCCGCGTTCCAGACGTACGTCGCCGAGTTGAAGGCCCGCGGGGTCGTGCTCGCCGTCTGTTCCAAGAACAACGACGCCGACGCCCGGGAGGCGTTCGAGCGTCATCCGGGGATGCGGCTCGGCCTCGATGACATCGCGGTGTTCAGCGCCTGCTGGGACGACAAGCCGACGCAGATCCGCCGGATCRCCGCCGCGCTCGGCCTCGGCCTCGACGCGCTGGTCTTCGTTGACGACAACCCGGCCGAACGCGAGGTCGTCCGCCAACTCGTTCCCGAGGTGGACGTCGTGGCGCTGCCCGCCGATCCGCACGGCTACGTCCGGGCGCTGGCGGACTATCCCTTCTTCGAGGCCAGCGCCCTCACGGCCGAGGACGCCGCGCGCACCGCCGCGTACCGGGCCCGGGCCGAGACGGCTGCCGCCGCCGCGGCGGCGACCTCGCTGGAGGATTTCCACCGCGGGCTGGACATGACCGCTACCGTGGTCCCGCTCGACGACATGACCCTGCCGCGGGTCGCCCAGTTGGTCGGCAAGACCAACCAGTTCAACCTGACCGGTCGCCGCCGGGGCGCCGCCGAGATCGAGCGGCTGGCCGCCGATCCCGGCACGGCGGTGTTCTGCGTCCGGCTCGCCGACCGGTTCGCCGACCACGGGCTGGTCGCCGTGGTCATCGCGGTGGAGTCGGCGGACGCGCTGGACATCGACACCTGGCTGATGAGCTGCCGGGTGATCGGCCGGACCCTCGAGGACGAGGTGGCCGCGCTTGTTCTCGCCGAGGCCCGCCGCCGCGGCCTCGCCCGCGTGACCGGGCACTACCGGCCGTCGRCGAAGAACGTTCTGGTGGCCGGCCTCTACGAACGGCTCGGTTTCGAGCGGGTCGACCCGGCGCCGGCCACGACCCCGGCGGCGGAGACGACGTGCTGGAGCCGTGATGCGCGGTCGCCGTACCTGCCGCCTGGGCTCATCCGGGTCGTCGTGGCCGAGCCGTCCGGCGTCGTGGCCGGGCTGTCTCCCCAGGTGTTCCCCCAGCCGCGGCCACAGGACCGCAAGATGGAAGAGGTGCCTCGCTGATGGTGCAGGAGCGACTACAGCAGATCTTCCGGGAGATCTTCAGTGACGACGACCTCGTCATCAGCGACGGAATGACCGCCGCCGATGTACCGGGGTGGGACTCGCTCGCGCATATCAACCTCATCTACGCGGTCGAACGCGAGTTCTCGATCCAGATCGCCGATGAACGGCTCGCGAGTTTCGCCACCGTCGGTGACCTGCGCGAGCACATCGAGGAGCTGAGTGGTGTCCACTGAGATCGAGCGTGTCAACGGCCCCGGCCCCGGTGCCCCTCTCGGGTCCGGCGGGTCCGCCGGACCCGACTCCGCAGGGAGCGACTCCGCAGGGAGCGGCGCCGTCCGAGCCGATCAGCCCGCAGCCGCCCCGTCCCCCCGGGTAGCCGAGACGGACGGCGACCAGGACACCCGGGATGCCTCCGACCTCGGGCTGTGGGAGATCCTGCGGGAGGACTGGCGCCGGCACTACAAATCGTTCGCCCACCCGGGGCTGCACGTGCTCGCCGTCTATCGCATCGGGCAGTGGCGGCGCACCCGCAGCCAGCCCGTCCGCGGGATCGTGACCGTCTTCTACAAGGTGGTCAACAAATTGGTCATCCGTAACCTGTACGGGGCCGAGCTCGACGAGCAGGYGCGGATCGGCCGCCGGGTCCACATCGGCCATCACCAGACGATCCTCATCCCGCCRCACTGCGTGATCGGGGACGACTGCACCCTGCGGCACAACTTGACCATCGGCTACGCGAGCGGTACGGCGGGCCCGCGGGACGTGCCGAAGGTCGGCAAGCGGGTCGAGCTCGCCCCCGGGGTCCACCTCATCGGGGCGATCAGCATCGGCGACGACGCCAGGATCGGTCCGGGCTCGATCGTGATGACGGACGTGCCGGCGGGCTCGACCGTCTTCGCCGCTCCCGCGCGGGTGATGCGCCCACCGGGGCGTTGAGACCGTCCGGGTGACGCGCCCGCCGGCGCGCTGAGACTGCCGACGCGCCACTGCGGGATGTCGGCGACCGGCTCGTGGGATCGACTCGGTACGGTTTGAGGCCGGAACACTGGTGTCCGATTGGACCCGACCTGTGCCGTTGCCGAGATGGGGAGGACTCGCGGATGAAGGTGCTCGTGACGGGCACGGAGGGGTATCTGGGGTGCCTGCTCGCGCCCGAGCTGCTGCGTGATGGCCATGAGGTCATCGGCGTGGACACCGGCTACTACAAGTACGGCTGGCTGTACCGCGGCGTCGACCGGACCCCGTTGACCCTTGACAAGGACCTTCGCCATCTCACGGTCGAGGACTTCGCGGGGGTCGACGCCGTCGTGCACATGGCGGAGCTGTCCAACGACCCGCTCGGCGCRCTCGCCCCGGACGTGACGTACAAGGTGAACCACGTCGGCTCGGTCCGGCTGGCGAAGCTGGCCAAGCAGGCCGGCGTCGAACGGTTCGTCTACATGTCCTCCTGCAGCGTCTACGGCGTCGCGACYGGTGTGGACGTCACCGAGGCCTCGCCGGTGAACCCGCAGACCCCCTACGCCGAGTGCAAGGTCTACGTGGAGCGTGACGTCGCCCCGCTGGCGGACGACACCTTCTCGCCGACCTTCCTGCGCAACGCCACCGCCTACGGTGCCTCCCCGCGGCAGCGTTTCGACATCGTGCTCAACAACCTGGCCGGGGTGGCCTGGACTACCGGCGAGATCGCGATGACCTCGGATGGCACCCCGTGGCGCCCGCTGGTCCACGGGCTCGATATCGCGAAGGCGATCCGCCTGGTGCTGACCGCACCGCGCGACATCGTGCACAACCAGATCTTCAACGTCGGCGACAGCGAGCAGAATTACCAGGTGAAGGAGATCGCGGACGCGGTCGCCACGGTGTTCACCGGCTGCACGCTGAGCTTCGGTGACAACGGCGGTGACAATCGCAGCTACCGGGTGTCGTTCGACAAGATCGCCTCCACCCTGCCCGGCTTCTCCTGTGACTGGAACGCGCTCAGGGGCGCCCAGCAGCTGCACGACGTCTTCACCCGTATCCAGCTCGACAACGAGACGTTCACCGGCCGCGGGCACACCCGGCTCAAGCAGCTTCAGTACCTGATCCGCACCGGCCAGCTCGACGCCGACCTGTTCTGGGCCCACTCGTGATCATTACGCCGACGCCGATCGCCGGGGTGATGATCGTCGATGTCGAGCCGTTCCCCGATGCCCGCGGCATGTTCGCGCGCACGTTCTGTGCCGACGAGTTCGCCGCCGCGGGGCTCACGGTCGACGTCGCCCAGTGCAGCGTGGCCTACAACGCCTCCGCGGGCACCGTCCGCGGGATGCACTGGGCGGGGGAGCCGGTGCGGGAGACCAAGCTGGTGCGCTGCACCCGCGGCGCCCTGCTCGACGTCGTCGTCGATCCCCGCCCGGACTCGCCGACCTATCTGCGGCACGTGGCGGTGGAGCTCTCGGCCGACAACCATCGGGCGCTGTTCATCGACGCGGGCCTGGCGCACGGGTACCAGACGCTCGTCGACTCCACCGAGGCGACCTATCAGATGAACGTCCCGTTCACGCCGGGACACGACCGTGGGCTGCGCTTCGACGACCCGCGACTGGGCATCGTCTGGCCGCTGCCCGTCTCGGTGATCTCCGACAAGGACCGTGCGTGGCCGCTGCTGGCCGGCGATGGCCCGGCCGGACCATCCGGCGACGCCGCGCCACCCGGCCCTCCCGGCATCCAACGTGATGTAGCTCACGCATCCGGCGGGGTCGGCGCGACGGCCTGAATCCGTCGTCCCCGGTTCGGTCGACCGCCGGGCCTCCGCTCCACCAGTGAAAATCAATGCTGGCAGGGAAAAGTGGGCGGGTGTGGGGTGTTGCCCACGAACGGGGGCGGGTGCTGGAGGGCATCCCACGTCTTGCCAGCTGGACAACCAGGCGCGGACGTGAGGGTTGGATTACCGGGGTTTCCCCCGACCGGCTGAACGAGGCCGTCGGTCGACAGTCGGTCGACCGACGGCCGACAATGCCTGCAACGCCGCGGATACCCGCCGGGCGGGACGGCTGGCGGGGCCGGCTCGGCGGCGTCGGGGGGTGGTGCCACGGCTTCCTCTCGGCGACTGTGGGTCACGTGGGGGGTGGTGCCCACCGGCTAGCATGACCCGGCGTGCGCAGAACCCATGACCGCCGATCTTCGCCGGAAAATCATCGGGCTGCCGTCAGCGGTGCCGGCGGTGGCATCTCGCCGACGGAAACGAGCGCTCGTCCGGCGGTCGCCGCTGCGGCGGTGGGTGGCGGGTGTCCGGCCGATGACCGGTGCCCGCATGCCCGGTGCCCGCGCTCTCCTTCCTGCCTTCGCCGGCGATCGCCCGGCGGCGTGGCGGGCCCGTCCCGGCTTCACGAAGATCATGTCGTTCGCGGGACCGTCACATCCTTCTGGTCGGATGTGCGGTCATCATGTCGTTCGGCCTCTCGTTCGGCCTCTCGTTCGGCCTCGCGGCCGACTGGCACAGCCATTCCCGTCCACCAGATCGTGAAGATCGATGTCGACACCTCACCTAGGGGAACGCATGTCATCCGCAACCCCGGCCCAGCGCGGTAGTGACACCGCCGAGGCCGACGCGACCCAGAAGCAGGCGACCCAGAAGCAGGATGCTCCCCGGCGGCATCGCCACGGCGGTAATCGCCTGCCGGTCCTGCGGCGGACCGGCCCCGCGCCTGTTCCTCTCCCTGGGGTCCACCCCCATCGCCAACCGCCTGGTGCGCGCCGACGCCCTCGACGCGACCGATCCGTCGTTCCCGCTTGAGGTCGGCTTCTGCGAGGCCTGCGCACTCGTCCAGCTCACCCACGAGCTGCCGGCGTCCGAGATCTTCGACGAGGACTATCCCTACTTCTCCTCGTTCTCCGACATGCTCGTCCGCCACGCGGAGAAGCACGTGATCGACCTGATCGCGAGCCGCAACCTCGGGCCGGACAGCCTGGTGGTCGAGGTCGCCAGCAACGACGGCTACCTGCTGAAGGCGTTCGTCGAGCGGGGCATCCCGGTCCTCGGGATCGAGCCGACCCCGGGCCCGGCCGCGGCCGCCCGGGAGGCGGGCGTGCCGACCCGCGAGGAGTTCTTCGGCGCGGAGCTCGCCCGTCAGCTCGTCGCGGAGGGTCGCAAGGCCGATGTGATCATAGCGAACAACGTGATGGCCCACGTCCCGGACCTCAACAGCTTCGTCGAGGGCTTCTCGATCCTGCTCGCCGACGGCGGCCTCGTCGACGTCGAGAACCCCGGGGTCGGCGCGTTGCTGGCCCACACCGAGTTCGACACGGTCTACCACGAGCACTTCTGCTACTTCTCCACGATCGCGGTCGACGCCCTGATGCGCCGGCACGGCCTCGCGCTCGTCGGCGTCCAGGAGTTCCCCGAGCTGCACGGCGGCACCCTGCGGTGGAGCATGCAGCACACCGCCACCGCGGACCCGGCCGAGTCGGTGGCGGCGGTGCTCGACGCCGAGCGGGCCSCCGGGCTCGACACGTTCGACCGGTACGCCAGCTTCGGCGACGACGTCCGCGCCGTGCAGGACGAGCTGGTGGCGTTGCTGCGCTCGCTGCGCGCCGACGGTAGGACCATCGCCGCCTACGGCGCGGCGGCTAAGGGAGCGACCCTGCTGAACTCCAGCGGCATCGGTACCGACCTGCTCGATTTCGTCGTCGACCGCAACATCCACAAGCAGGGCCGGTACCTGCCCGGCGCCCGGTTGCCGATCCTCGATCCTGCCGTCCTGCTGGAGCGGCAGCCCGACTACCTGCTGCTGCTGGCGTGGAACGTGAAGAAGGAGATCATCGCCCAGCAGGCCGAGTACGCCGCGCGCGGTGGCTCCTTCATCGTGCCGGTTCCCCGGCCCGTAGTGCTGTAGGCAACCCATCGTGGTCTCAGGCCGTCGTTATTTCCGTCCGCGGTTGTGCGGACCCTGCTCGCTGGGCCGGCTGAGCCGGTCGGGCTGGTCGAGAGAGCGGGTATGACGGACATCGACGTGGACCTGAGAGCCACGGGTGGGGAGGACGACTCCCCACCCGAGGGTTCCCCTGACGAGACCCGGTACGTGCCACGATCCCAGCGTCCCGCGCGGGCGACCGGGCAGCGTCCCGGAGAGCGGACCGAACGTCTCGGCGAAGGGTTCGAACGCCGTGGCGGCCGCCGACCCGGCGAGGTTTTCGAGGTGTCCACGGGGCCGATCCGCCCGCAGCCCGCTCCGGCGCCGGCGCCGCGGCCGGAATCCGGGGCGGGCGAGCAGACCATCAAGGTCTCTGGACTGCCGTTGATCCGCCGCCCGCCCCCGGGTACCGTGCGGACCGGCCCGGTGCGGCCCCACGGCGATCCGTCGGAGCAACGGCCCACCGCTTCCCCGGGCGAGATCTCCGTGAGCCGGGTGCCAACGGCCGGGAAGGCGGGAGACGGGAAGGCGGGAGAACCGTCGGGCGAGGCCGGGGGAAGACCGCCAGTCGACCCGGTCCGCCCCGCGGGGCCGGTGTCCGGGCGGTCCGGGCCCGCGATCCAGCCGCCCGACGTCGTCACCGCCACGATGGACCTGAGCGCGCTGCAACGCCGGCTGCGGGCGGAGAAGACCGAGCTCCTCCGGCGGGTCGAGGGGCAGACTCCCCGGCATCGCCGCTCGGACCGGCGGGCGCGTCGAACCGACGAGACCGATCCGGAGAGCACACAGATCTTTCCGCGGCCGCCCCCCGCCGGGCGTGGCGGCCGATTTCCCGGGGCGGGCACCGCGCGGTCCCGCGGTCGACGAAGGCCCGCCGCGACGGGCGGCGGCGAGCGGGCCGCCGCGGCCGCGTCCTTCGGGCCGGGGCCCGGTAACGGGGCCGACGGCCTGGTGGACGATCTGACCGGCGACGAGGGTCCGGGCCGCGAGGGTCCGGGCCGCGAGGGTCCGGGCCGCGAGGGTTCCGGCGGCCGTGGCGGAGCCAGGTCGAAGGCGATCTGGACGCTGGCGGAYCAGGCCGTCTCCAGTGCGACGAACGCCGCGGTCTCGTTCCTGATCGCCCATCAGGTCAGCGACGTCGAGTACGGCGCGTTCGGTATTGCGTACACGTTGTTCTCCATCGTCATCGGCCTGGTCCGCGCCGGAAGCTGCATGCCGCTGAGCATGTTCTACTCGGGTGCCACTCGGAGCGACTTCCGGGCGGCGGCCACCGCCACCACCGGCTCGTCGTTCGTCTTCGGTGTGGCCGTGGGAATCGCGTTCGTCGGTCCGGGTCTGCTCCTCGGCGGCCCGGTCGGGTCGTCRTTGTCGGCGATGGGCCTCGTGCTGCCCGGCCTGCTGCTGCAGGATGCGTGGCGCTATGTCTTCTTCGCGATGGGGAAGCCCTTCGGCGCCTTCGTCAACGACACCGTCTGGGCGGTCGTCCAGATTTTCGGGATCTTCCTGCTCATCCACCGCGGTGTGACCRCATCCCCGCCGCTGCTGCTCGCCTGGGGGGCCTCGGCTCTCGTCGCGGCCCTGYTGGGGATAGCCCAGGCCGGCTTCTGGCCGTCGCCCGGCGAGACCCTTCGATGGCTCCGCAGGAACAAGTCGAACTCCGCCTATCTGGCGGCGGAGTTCATCACCGTCCAGGGCGCGATGCAGACCTCGCTGCTGGTGATCGGAGCGGTGGGTTCGCTGGCGACGGTGGGCGCCCTGCAAGGTGCGCGCACGCTGCTCGGCCCGACCACGGTGGTCGGGGTGGGGGTCGTGAGCTTCGCGTTGCCGGAGTTCTCCAAGCGGACCTCCATGACCCGCCACGCCCGGGAGCGCGCCGCCTACGCTCTCTCGGCCCTCGTCCTCGCCATCGGCACGGCGTGGAGCCTGATCTTCTACCTCCTTCCGGAACGTTACGGCCAGGCGTTGTTGGGCGACTCGTGGGACGGCGTCAGGAACATCCTGGGGCTGTCGATTCTGCACTATCTGGCCGCGTCGGTCCCGGTCGGACCGGCCTGCATGGTCTACGCACTCGGAAAAGCCAAGATCACATTTCGGGTCAATGCGGTCTTTGCGCCGATGTTGTTTGGTTTTCCTATCATTGGGTTGCTTGTCGGGGAGGCGCGGGGTGYGGTCGTCGGCTATAACATTGCTTTCTGGTCCATTGCGCCGGTGTGGTTTGTGCTGCTCCGTCGACTCGCTCGGGAGCACGACGCGGAGCAGGCCGCGCTGCGGGCGGCGCGGGGCGGCTCCGGGCCTGACCCCGCCCCGGCGGGGCCGGGAGGACGAGAGCTGCCGCGCCCGCGCCGGGCCGGGATGAGCGACGCACGTCGGTCGAGACGGTCGAACGCTGGCGAATCTGACCATCGAATGGATCCCGTGGATGATGTCGAGGGTATGGATGTCGCTCCGGAGCACGGCCCTCGCCGGCCTGGTCGCGGAACCGGATCGCGGCGTGGTGGGCGGGGCACCTGAGCATCCGCGCGGCGTCAGTCATAGCTATAGACCGTTTACTATCCGCTATCGGCTATGCTCACAAATCGGTTCCGTCAGATCTAGACCGTGGTCCGGCAAACGGGCCGGATGCTCCTGTGGGGGGCCACATTGAGTTCGCTTCATGTCCCGCTGGAGGAGTCGTTGCGTCGTCTCGCCGGCACTCCGATCCGGGTACGGGCCCGGTCCGCTCGTTCCGAGTCCGTGGCGGGTGCGTCATGAGTCGCAACGTGCAGGCGGGCAACGAGACCAGCCGGGCTCCCTCCGCCCCGTCCCTGCTTCGTATCCTCCAGCCACGGCTGCTGGTTGTCGCCATCGTCGTGGTCGTCTTCGCGGCTCTGGCGGCCGCCTACTCCAAGACGCAGACGGCGACCTATCGGTCGAGTGCCCGGGTCTTCCTCTCGACGGACTCGGGTACGCTCGGCGCCAACTCGGTCGACGCGACCCGCTTCGTGCAGACCCAGGCGCAGTTCGCCCAGTCCTCGGCGGCCGTCGCGGAGATCGCGAAGGAACTCAAGCTGCCCGAGCTGGACGTCGCCGCCCGGCTCAGTACCTCGCCGTCCGACGAGGGCTACTTCTTCGTCATCAAGGGGACGGGCCCGAGCCAGCAGGCGGCGGACGCGCTGGTCAAGTCGGCCGAGGATGCCTACAGCAAGCTTTTGACGACCTATGGCCCCAACAGCCAGGCGAATATCAGCGCCATGATCAAACTTCGTGACGGGCTGGTGGCGGAGCAGGCCGCTGCGGGCCAGGGAGCCGGTATTGCCGGGAGCGTCGACAACACCGTCCGCAACACGCAGATCGCGAACCTCAACACGCAGATCGCCACCGCCCGTACCGCCTCCGCGCTGGCGAGCGCGTCGATCAAACTGGCCGAGCCACCCGTCGCCGAAGGCCAGAGCGGGCCGAACCTGTTCCGTAACACGCTGGTCGCTGCGATCGTCGGGTTGCTCGGTTCGATCGCGGCGATTTGGATCATGTATCAGCGCCGGCCCACCATCCTCGACCCGCACAACCCATCCGACACCCTGGGCGTGCCGCTGATCGCCGTCCTGGAGCCGGGACGGACCACCGCCAGCGCGGCCGAGACCCTGGTCTCGGCGATGTCCGCGGTGATGTCCCCGACGAGCAAGGTGATCGCGTTCACCCCGGCGTCGCGAGGGGACCTGACCGCCGATCTCGTCGCCTCCGTGGCCGCCGCATGGTCCGATGATCAGGGCGTCGTCCTGATCCTGGACACCTCGCCGTCGTCCGAGGTGCGGGGAGTTCTTGAGGGACTGCCCCGGGCGACCTCCGGGGAGCTGCCTCGCTGGGCGCACGAGCCGACCTGCCTGGCACGCTCGTCCGGCACCGGACGGGGGCACATCCTCTACAACCGCGTGTCGCCGGCCCGGGCCGCCCGGCCCGGTGGCCTCGCCCCGATCCTCGCCGACCGGGCGCCGGTCGTCGACCTCGTCATCCTCGTCACCTCGGCGCTGGCCGAGCTGCCGATGACCGCGGCCTCCGCCATCCAGGCCGACGCCGTCGTGGTCATCACCTCCACCGAAACCAGCCTCAAGGAGCTTGAGCAGGTGCCGCGGGACTGGCCGGCGCTCGCCGAGCGAGTCGTGGGCGTCGTGCACGACGGCCGGACCGGCATCCGCCGGGCCGTCGCGGCGGCCCCGGAGCGTCGTTCGTCGGTCGACACCATCACCTCCAATTCCCCGGTGGGGGACTCGGCCGCGGTGAGCAAGCGGGGCGGCGGCGTGGACTCGGAGGCCACCGACCGCTACGCCCGCCCCGGCAAGCGTTAGAGAGCCCGTAGCCGCGAGGGTCCGGGACCCCGAGGTTCCCTGGATTCCAGGCGTCGCAACGCCGGTATGACGAGCCGGGCGGTCAGCGTAATCTGACCGCCCGGCTCCTTCGTTGTACCGGCTTCTTGTCGCGGCTTCTTGTCGTATCTCCGGTCCCTGGGTCTGGTCCCGGCGCCCGGTCCCAGTTCCGGCCATCGCGATGGCCCTACCTGCCAAGATGAGGCGAGAGGCGAGAGGCGAGACGAGCACGGGCAGGGATGGCGGTATGGGCGGATGGCGCCATCCGTGCGCTGTGGTGCGTGCGGTCGCGCGCCTGCTGCGCGCTGGGTCAGATCGAGGCGAAGGACCGGCCCGGTGCGGGAGCCGGTGGGATCCGCGGTGACGGCGCTCCCGGATCCCTCTGGAGCCTGACGGTCTCCTCGGGGGTAACCGTGAACCAGGTGACGAGCAGGAGGCCGAGCCCGGTGACAACCGGGGCCAGCAGGCCTCCGGACAGCACGCTATAGAAGATCAACACCGACCCGGAGAGCACGAACGACTGCGAGCCGCGTACGAACATCGCCACCACCAGACCGATGAACGCGGTGGTCCCGACGACGCCGTACTCGAGGATCAGCTTGGGCAGGAGGGCGTAGTTCAGCGGCAGTCCGGTGCGGTAGAAGAACGCGGCCGCGTCCCGGTCGGYGAACCCGGGCCCCGAGCCGAACGCCACCGTCATCGGGTCGCTGCCGAGCGCGTCCCAGGTCCGCTGGTACGGCTGGACGAAGCGCAGGCTGCCGCTGGACGTCGATGAGGATGTCTCCGTAGCACGCGCGGCGAAGATGCTCGATGCCGGGGTGAAGCTGATGATCAGCGCCACGAGGCTCACTCCGAGCAGGGCGGTGAGCGCGAATCGGGCGCCCTTGTGAACGGCCAGCAGGACGCCTGCGCAGGCCAGCAGGAGCAGACCTGTGCCGGAAACGGTGCTCAGGATGGCCAGCACAAACATGATCATGCGCCACCAGCCGCCGTTGCGCAGTGTGCAGACCACGATACCGAAGCCGAGGAACTGTGAGCAGAATGACGCCTCGAGGCAGATGAAGGCGTTCGACTTGTACAACGACGAGCCGTACTGCACGGGGTAGGACGTGTTGAACCCATGCATCAGGAACTGCGACGGCACGATGTCCTTGACGACGTCGGTGTACGGAACGCCGACGAGCTGAATGGCGAACTGGAACAGCGCGAGACCGGCGAGTACCGTGATCATGATCAGAAAACGGTCCAGCAGCCGGGGCAGGAGAGCGCGGGCGTCCGCGCCGCGCAGGCCGAGGACGAACGGCACGTACGTCRCCAGCAGCAGCAGCAATGAGGTGAAGGACGTGTCGTCCTTCTCGCGGAGGAAGCAGACGAGTGCCGAGGCCGAACATGCCGTCATCGCGACGAGGTAGGTGGTCACCCGGCTGGAGTTGTACGTCAGACCTCCGCGGCGCAGCATCAAGGCCGCGCAGACATAGGTGATCGGCAGGATTACCTGGACCTGTGAACCGCCCACCGGGAAAGCGATCCGTTGCAGGAAGATCTCGCAGAAGAGCAGGATCGTCAGCATCCGGAAGGTGGCGTCGTTGACCGACTTCCCGCTGCCGGCCTCCTGGGTCGGGATCACCCACGACCGTGGAATCCTGGTCGTGAGCGTGGTGGTGACCACTGGTTCCCGTCCCCCCCGTTCCTGGTCAGTGGGCTCCCGGGCGCCGCGTCCGGCGACGGGGGTCCGGCGATGGAAGCCCATCCGCGCGTCGGCAGGTCGGCTAGCTGGCGCTACGGGYGGACGGCGTGGGCGATTCAGTCTATCCGGGGCCCTCGTGCCGTCTCGCAAGGTGGTCTCCGTGCCGTTTCCGGAGCGCATGGTTGCGTCTCCGTCACGCCTTGCAGCCAGCTGCTGGGGGGCTCTTCGAACCCGGCACGGGCGATGAATAATAGCGGTCGTCAGGCTTGACCGCCATCGGTTCGTATCCGTGCAGATCTGGATTCCGGCGGGGCGGGGCGGACACATGCCCTCGGCCACCCGGGACCCGGACGCTACACCGCTGACCTGCTCCGCCGCGGCCGCGGAGGCCGGTTCGTCCTGGTCCTGGATCTTGCTTCCGGATCTTGGTTCCGGTCCCGGGGTTCCGGTCCCGAGTCCGGGACCGCGCCGTCGGCGGACTTCTGGGCCTCGGGGCCCGTGGGCTCTGGCGCGCCCACGGGCCCCGAGTCGTTGCGCAGCGTGAGTGCGTCAGTAGCTCTTCTTCGCCGGCCGCAGGTGCAGCTCGGTGATCTCCGCGGTGGGTGGGAGCCGGATCAGATAATTGACGAGATCGGCCACGTCGGCCGCTTGGACGAGCAGCTCGGGTGCGTACTCACGGCCTTCCCGGGCGTAGATCGCCTCCTGCCTTGGGGTCGCCGTACGGCCGAGATGGATGGTGGTCACCCGGATGCCGTCGGCGTTGATCTCCTGGCGCAGGCTGTCGGCGAACCCCCGCATGGCGTGCTGGGTGGCGGCGAACACGCTGGTGCCCGCGCCGGCCCGGATGCCCTGGGTGGAGTTGACGATGACGATGTCGGCGCCGCGGTCGGCCCCGGCGACCCGCAGCGCCGGCAGCAGCCGCTGGGTGAGCGCGTATGGTGCTCGGACGTTCGCGAGGTACTGGGCGTCGAGATCGGCCAGCGACACGGCGTCCACCCGGGCGCTTCCGTAGGCGCCGGCGCTGTGCACCAGATGATCGACGCGGCTGTAGCGGTCCGTGACCTCGGCGGTGAACGCGACGACGGCCGCGTCATCGGTCAGGTCGAGGCGCACCGGCGTCAGGGTGCCCGGACCGCTCGCCTCCTTGCCGAGGGCGTCGAGCCGGGTCTGGTCGCGCCCGAGCGCGAGGACGGTGGCTCCGCCCGAGGCCAGCCGCAGCGCGGTGGCCCGGCCGATGCCGCTCGACGCACCGGTCACCACGGCGACCCGCCCGGCGAGCGGAACCTCGTCCGCCGCCGGGTCGCCCGCGCCGGATCCGTTCGGGGCCGCCGTCATGCGTTCTGGTGGGAGAACACCAGCATCGCGTCCTCCCGCGGCGGCGCGGTGTCGTAGGTCAGGCAGATGTCCTCGGGAATCCGGCTCAGGTCGGTGCCACGCAGGTAGTCCCGCATGGTCGTGCCGGTGCACTCCGCGTCGACGTTCGGCGCTCCGACGTGGTTGACCACGTCGTCGAAGTGGACGGTGCGGAAGTCCATGCTGAACCGGGTGCGGCCGGAGTTGTTCGGCACCGAGGAGTGCAGCTGGGCCGCCGAGAAGATCATTATGCCGCCGGAGGGGGCGACCACCCGGGTCTGCGGAAAGATCTCCACCTCCTCCTCGGGCTTGGGCTGCTTGCGGGTGTCGGACTTGATGTGCTTCGCGGCGTCGGCCCGGTTCTTCGCGTTCCACTCGTAGTAGTCGTAGTCGCGGGAACCGTTCTTCACGCCCTGGGAGAAGTAGCGCGGGTGGAAGGCCATGGCGTTCTCCGGCACGATGTCGAAGATCGGCATCCACCAGTTGAGCTGGCAGAACGGTGCCGAGTACCAGGTGTCGCGGTGCGGGTGGAAGGCATAGGCGATGCCCGAGGTGAGGTAGTCGTCCGACGTCGAGGTCCGCAGCCGGGGCACGTCGAAGTAGGTCTTCGACAGGTCGCAGCCGTGCTCGGCGAGAATCGCCGGCAGCAGTTCCTTGCAGGTGGGGTGGTGGATGAACCGTGGCTTCAGCTCGGCGAGCAGGGCCGCGTAGTCCTCGACCGGCATGTGGTACTGCGCCGTCTCGGGGTCGAGATCGCCGAAGGCCTCGCGGATCAGGGTGCGGCTGAACTCGACGAACTCCCGCGTCGCGGGCCTGGGCGCGTAGACGAACAGCTCGCCGGCGTAGAGCCTCGCCCGCCGCTCGTCATCGGACAGCGTGGATTCGACCAGTACCGAACTCATTAGGTTCCCCCTCGGAACGAACATGGGTGAGAAGCAGCCGGGCCATGGCGAGTTCGTCCGGCGTGGTGACATGGATGTTCGCCGGCTCGCCGGGGACGACCACGACCAGGCCGCCGGCCGCGGCAACCATCGCCGAGTCCTCGACGGCCTCGCGGGCCTCCGCGTGCACGGAGCGCAGCAGGTCCGCCCGGAAGGCGTGCGGGGTCTGCACGAGCCGGTGAGTCTCCCGCGGCAGCGAGGCCCCGGTGACCAACCGGGGGGTGTCGTCGGGGGGGCTGCCGAGCACCGTCGAGCGGATCTCCTTGACGACCTCGGTGAGCGGGAGCCCGGGTACGGCCGCGTCGGCGCCGGCGCGGACCTCGTCGATGACCCGCTGGTACAGGGCGGGAGTCGCGAGTGGATGGGCGGCGTCGGTGACCACGATGACCCCGGCGTCCGCGGGCACGGCAGCCAGCCCCGCCCGGACGGACTCGGCCCGGGTGGCGCCGCCAGCGACCATCCGCACTCCGTCCGGCGGTGACCAGTGGCCGATCAGGGCGGCGGGGACGACCACGACGATGCCGTCACTGGCGGGCCGCGCCGCCGCGACCGGATGGGCGAGCAGGGGCTCACCCCCGAGGTCGAAGAACTGTTTCGGCCCGCCGAAACGCGTGCCGCCGCCGCCGGCCAGCACGATCGTCCAGACCGGGCCGCTGTTCCCGGTGCTCCCCGCACCGTTGGCGACGGCGACAGCGGTGTCGGTCACCGCCGGGCTCCCGCGGGCGCGGCGCTGGTGACGTCGCTGCTGGTGACGTCGCTGAGTAGATCGACGCCCGCCAGGGCATCGGCCGCCGCCGCGACGGTGTCGAACGGCAGGTCCGCGCGGTCGGCGATGTCGAGCAGGCTGCGCGTGCCGTCGGCCAGGTTCAGCACCCACAGCAGGCCCATCTCGATCGCCTGGCGGTTCATGGTGGCCCCGATGGCGCGGTACAGGCCCCGCCGGCCGAGCTGCGGCTCCCCGTACGGGGTGGTGTTGCGCCAGATGCGGTCGCGCTCGCAGATGTCGATCGTCCGCAGCAGGATCGCGAACGAGTCGGCCAGTGACTGCGGGGTCACGAAGTCGAGGTCGTCCGCGGACGTGTGGTACTGCGGATAGTCGCCGTGCTGGCCGCGCCCGAACCGGCCGACGGGCAGGTCGAAGCCAGGGGAGCAGAACTGCCGTTCGTCGTAGCCGTAGGGGGAGAAGTCGACGACCCGGTGYGGCCGCCCGGTCTCGGCGAGCGCCGCCGCCGCGGCCCGGTCGACGGCGGCGTTACCCCGCCGGCTGCGCTTGTAGGTCGGGTCCGACYGGTCGCYCAGGCCGGTCAGCACCAGCCCGTRCCGAATGCGCCCGACGGTGTCGCGGTTGCGCGCGAGCCAGGTGATCGATCCGATCGTGCCGGGGATGAACAGCAGCCGGAAGGTGTGCCGGCGGGGCAGCCCGGCCAGGGTGCGGGCCAGCAGGGTGGCCGTGGCGATGCCCGAGCAGTTGTCGTTCGCCATCGCCGGGTGGCAGGTGTGGGTCGTGATGAGGAACTCGTCGTCCGTGGTCCCGGGCAGCACGATCTCGCCGTAGGTCAGCGACCCCGCGGTGAGGGTGGTGTCGATCTCCACGTCGTACTCGCCGTCGGGCAGCGCGGCGAGCTGCCGGTCGGTCAGGCAGAAGCCCCAGTTCTCGGTGTAGTAGGAGGTCCGGTAGGGCACCCAGTCCGGGCGGTCCGGCATCGAGAACAGGTGCGGGCGCAGCTCGTCGAGGGACAGCCGGGCGCGGACCGGTGTGCTGTACCCCAGCAGGTGCAGCGGGTTGTCAGCGGCGTCGACGACGGTCTTGCCGTCCGGGCCGGTCAACCGGGCCGAGGCGACGTTCCATTCCCGGGGCACGGTCCAGTCCAGGACCGGTGTCCCGCTGGGGACCTCGTGCACCGTGAGCGCGGGCTCCGGGCCGAGCGCCCGCGCGACGGTGGCGAGCGTCGTGCGGACACCGTCCCCGGTGATGCTGCGCATGGGGGGCAGCAGGGTGGCGACCAGGTCGTGCAGCCACGTACCCGGGTCGGCGCCTGCCGTCGCCGCGTACTCGCCGGCGTCGGCGGGCTCGGAACCGTTCGGGGGGGAAGCGTTCAGGGGGGAAGCGTTCGGCTCGGGACCGCCGGAGCCGCGGGAGGAATCGCTCATCGCTGGACCCGTCCGGAACCTCAGCCGGCCCAGACACGCCAGGGCGCGGCACCGGAATCCCAGAGCTGGTTCAGCTCGGTCCAGTCGCGGAACGTGTCCATACCCATCCAGAACCCGTCGTGAGTGTGCAGGGTCAGCTCGCTGTCCCGGGCCAGCTGCTGCAGCGGGTGACGCTCCAGCAGCAGCGCCGGGTCGTCGTCGAGGTACTTGTCGATGAACTCGCGCTCGAAGACGAAGTATCCCCCGCTCMCCCAGCCGGTCTGCGGCGGCTTCTCGGCGAAGAGGGTGACGGCGTTGCCGTCCGTGGTCAGCTCGCCGTAGCGACTCGACGGCCGGACGCCGGTGACCGTCCCGATCCGCCCCGACGCCAGGTGGTCGGCGAGCACCGCGCCGACATCGACGGCACCCACGCCGTCGCCGTAGGTCAGCATGAACCGCGGGCCGGTCAGGTACTGGGCGACCCGGCGCAGCCGGGCTCCGGTTCCGGTGAGTAGGCCCGTCTCGGCGAAGGTCACCTCCCACGCCTCGTCRCCCACGGTGTTGTGGAACTGGGGGGTGTGGTCGTCGGAGAGCGTGAGGGTGAAGTCGGCGACCTGCGCACGGTAGGCGAGGAAGTAGTTCTTGATCAGATCGCTCTTGTAGCCGAGGCAGAGCACGAACTTACGGAAGCCATAGTGCTCGTAGGTCTTCATGATGTGCCACAGCACCGGCTTGCCGCCGATGTCCACCAGCGGCTTGGGTAGTTTCTCGCTGGCTTCCCGCAGCCGGGTTCCCATCCCGCCGCACAGGATCACGACGGGGATGTCCGCCACGTCGGGAATCTCGCTGGTCTGGGCGATCTCGATGCTCAAGGCTGTTGCGTCTCCCGTGCTCATGCCCCGGTCCGGACGCACTCGGGGCGGATGGGCGTCAATGGCCTGGTCGTTGCGGGACCGCGACGCGCTCCGGGTGATCCGGGGCARCCGTCCCGCGGGCCGGCTGGTCGTGACCGGTGGGGGCARCCACCGGGCGGTCCGGCTGCGCGGGCGGCGCGTTCCCACGCGGGTGAGGACGTCGCTGCTCGCCCGCGAACGTGCGTGCGGGCGTGACCCGTGGCAACGGTACCGTATGGTCCTTTGCCGGCTGGCGGTGTCCCTACGAACCCGCGTATGCGGCATAGACCCCACAGCCCCGCGGGCCTCCCACGCGTCTGACTTCCCTGACTTCCCTGGCTCCGGGACCGGATGACGGTTTCGGTGGGTCGGGTGCGCGTGTCGAACAATTCTCTCGGAGCGGGAGGGTTGGTCTACGGATGGCTGATCGTTGCACTGCGTGATAAGCCGAGGCCGCCGAAGGTGCACTTCGTCGGTGGTTGTTACTGTTTAGCGATCACTCTCGGATTACCGAACGAGCCTCGGCTCAGGTGTCGACGGTGATGGCGGACCTCGTTGCGAGCCACCGGATCGGGGAGAGTGTCGCGCTTGGCCGCACTTTTGCACTACATGAGTAAAAATGACTTTATAGATAGAAATGTACGACTGGGGTGATGCGGGTGCGCGGGCGCTCCTGGTCGGATGACCCTCCGGCCGCTGGTCGCTGGCCGGTGGCCGGATCGCCATCCTCGGACCAGGACGGCACGGTGCATCACTCCGAGACGGACCCGCCCCGTTCGGCCGATCGGCGGCCCGCCGGTGGGAGCGCCGGCATGCCGACCCCGTCCCGGGGCGAGTGGCCGGACGCCCGGCTGCTCCCGCTGCGCCGTCGCCGAAGCGACACGACGCCGCGGATCCTCCGTTCCCCTAGCGAGGGTTCCCCCACCGAGCTGGTCCACATCCGCCGCGACGGCGCTCCTCGCGACGCGGATGGCGGCCCGGTCACAGCCCCCGGCGGGGACCGGCCGGACCCGGTGCGGGCACGTCCGGACGGCGCCACCACGACCGTGTTCCATTGGCACGGGCGGCAGGCCCCGGCCGGGAAGAGGCTGGACACGCCGGACACGAACGTTCTGGCCCGGGACGTTCTGGCCCGGGACGTGCCGGTCTGGGACGGGCCGGTGCCGGACGCGCGTGTTCGGGCGGACGGCGGCGGTGAACCTGGCCCGGGTCGTCTGTCTCGCGTCGCCGGTTGGATCGCTGCGCGCCCGGGGGGCCGAGCCGGCCGAATCCCGCGTCTCCCGCTTGTCGCGGTCTCGATCGCGGTCGTGACCGCCCTGACCGCCTGGGTTCTGGTGTCCTCCGGAGGACACCCCACGGACACGGTGGCCGGCGGCCCGACGTCCGCCCCGCAGTCGCAGCCCCCGCCGCAGTCGCCACCCGCGCGGTCGCCGAGCTCCGGCCCCTCGCCCGCACCGGGGGTCCAGCCGCCGGTCACCGTGCCCCGGGTGCAGCGGGCCGCCACGACCGGTGAGTTTCCCACGGGGGTCGCCGCGCACACGTTGGCGCAGGCGAACCGCTGGGCGGAATTCCGTGGCCGGCCCAACGACGTCGTCGTCATGTACACCGAGCGGTCCAGCTGGCGGGCGATCGTCGAGCCCTGGATCGGTCGCGGCGCCTCGACCTTCGCCGGGTTCTCCGGCACATGGGTCATCAGCCAGCCGCTCTTTCCGGACGAGGGGCCGGAGAAGGGCAACCTCGCCGACTGCGCGGCCGGCCGCTACGACGCCGAGTGGCGGCAGTTCGGCCGCTGGCTGGTGAGCATGGAGCGGGGCGACTCGTTCGTCCGGCTGGGCTGGGAGTTCAACGGGCTGTGGTTCGCGTGGGCGGCCACGGACCCGCAGCAGTGGGTGCAGTGCTTCCGTAACGCCTCATCGGCGATCAAGGCTACCAGTCCGCGGGTCCGCATCGACTGGAACCTCAACGCCCACGGCTCGACCACGTCGGTCGGCGCCTTCGATCTCTACCCGGGTGACCAGTACGTCGACGTCATCGGGGTCGACAGCTACGACCAGTACCCGCCGAGCCCGACCTACGCTGACTTCGACAACCAGTGCAACGAGACCGGCGGTCTCTGTCAGGTGATCATCTTTGCGCGGATCCATCACAAGCTGTTCTCGGTGCCGGAGTGGGGCGTGGTCAGCCAGCAGGGCACCAAGGCGGGTCGGGTCGGGGCCGCGGGTGGGGACAACCCCGTCTATATAGAGAAGATGCACGAGACGTTTGTGCGTAACGCGGACATTCTCGCCTACGAGGCGTACTTCCCCGATGCCGTGCCGAACAACGTCCGTTCCTCGTTGGTCGACCCCACCATCAATCCCGCGGCGGCGGCGATGTACCAGCGGCTCTGGGGCTGATCCCTGGGGGCTGATCCCTGCCGGGGCTGGCTCGTCCCTGTTCGCCTGGTGGCCCGGGCTGCGGGGGTGTCGCAGGACACGGTCTTGCGTGGGGCGGACAGCAGTCCTCAGCACGATGGGCACGGGGGTGAAGACGGGCATCTTAGACCCCGCGTCGTCCGCCGCGTCCGCCGCGCCCGCCACAACCAGTACCCGGTCAAGAAGCCCGGCCAGCGCGGCACCCGCCACGACGCCCCGCCCACGATCAGGCTCGCCAACCCGGTACTCCCTGGCATCGGGCGCCGGTGATCGGTGCTTACCCGGGTAGCTGCCGCCAGATTGCGCGCCAGCGGGTGTCGGACAGGGAAGCCGGATCGGCGCCCTCGGCACGGACTGTGCCCTCGACGGCGGCCAGCCGGTCCCGGAAGCGACGGGCGGTCGCCCGAAGGGCCCGCTCCGGATCGACGGAGGCCGTCCGGGCGAGCGCGACGGCGGCAAAGAGCAGATCACCGATCAGGTCGTCCCCCGCCGTGCCCGACCGGGCCAGTACGGCGGCCGTGGCGGCGATCTCGGTGACCCGATCGCCCGCGTCGGTCACACCCCACGCGGCCGTCCCGGTCAGCGCGAGATCCGCCGGGACGCCGATGCCGGCCGCCCGCTTCAGCAGCTTGGCCGCGAGGGACAACGCCGGTTGGGAGAGTGGGACACCCTCGGTCACCGAGACGCGCCCCTTCTCGACCGCCTTGATCGCGTCCCAGTTGGCGACGACGTTCGCCGGACCGTCCACGACCACGTCACCGAACACGTGCGGATGACGGCGGATCAACTTGGCCACCAGACCGGCCGCGATGTCATCGACGTCCCAGCCGTCGTCGGCGCGCTCGGCGGCGATCCGAGCGTGGAAGAGCACCTGCATCAGCACGTCGCCGAGTTCCTCGCGCAGCTCGGTGAGATCGCCGTCCTCGATCGCCTGATACGCCTCGTACGTCTCCTCGACCAGGTACGGTGCGAGCGAGGTGTGCGTCTGCTCGGCGTCCCRGGGGCAGCCGCCCGGCGACCGCAGGCGGTCCATGACCGCGACGGCGTCCAACAGGCTCGAGCCRGGCAGCTCCCTGGTGGCCACGAGGCTCGTCACTTCGACCCCGGTCACCCCGTCGACGCCGGCATCGTTGCGTTCCCCGGATCCACTCGCCTCGTCGAGGAGGCAGTCGAGGATGTTCGGCGCAAGCGGATCGGGTAGCCAGGCGACCTCGGCCGCCGCGGGATCAGGCAGGGYGGCCCGGATGAGGGTCACCGCGCCGGCCAGACCGCCGGGATCGCCGGGATCGCCGGGATCGACGATCAGGACGGTCGCACCGGCCGCCCGCAGCGCGGCGAGCTGAGGATGCGTGGGGCTCGCGGTCAGGACGGGYACCGTGCGCACGACATCCCACGCCCGGGCCGTGAGAATTCCCGGTGCCACCCGGGGGCTGGTGACGACCACGGTGATCCGCATCAACATGTCGCCGTCCGCTCAGGATCGGGTGGTCAGGTCCAGGATCGGCGTGGGCGCGGGCTTGCTGGCGATCGAGCCCTCAGCGGCGACCACGGCGAACTGCTTCGTGTCCCAGGTACCAAATCGTGGGTTTATCGAGATGGGATCCCGGGACTCGGCCTGCGCGAGTAGCGGACGCACCTTCGTCGCCCGTTTGTCCGCCACCAGGAACCGAGCCAGGTAGGGCTTGGCCTGCCGGTAGCTGAGAGGGATCTTCCCGATCTGATCGACGATGCTGTCGTACTGGGCGCGGGTGTCCGCGTCGGAGGCGAGGACACCCGGGCTGATCTTGTCCCCGAGCGCCGACTCGAACGCTCCCGAGCGGACGATCGTCGCCACGTCCTGCTGGGCGAAGCCTGCCGCGGCGGCTCGCTGCTCGAACGCCTTCACGCTGCCGAACTGCAGGATCGCGTACGCCTGGTAGTAGGACGCGATGTCCTGGCCGGTCAGCGAGATCCCCAGCCGCTTCGCCTCACCGGAGATCAATTCGAGCTGCACGAGCGTGGTCAGGGTTCGTCGCTGGAGTTCACCCCGGTTGAGACTCTGCGACGCCGACTGCGAGGTCTGCGGGATCGGTACCGTCTGCGCGGCCTTGAGCCCACGGTCGACGATGCCGCGCAGCTGGGAGGTCCCGATGGTCTGCGAACCGACCTGGGCGGCGGCCCCGGCATGGGTCGTGCACCCGGTACCGACGAGCATGAGGAGCCCGACACCGGCGAGGAGACGGGAAAGCTTCACGAGCCGAGACGGTATCCGCTCAGCGTGGCGTACGGTACGGCGCCCTACGCCAGGAGTCAGATCGAGGCCGCCGCGGCGGCGACCGAGTCGCCCGCGACCGCATGCAGGAGCTGGCCGACCCAGACGAGCAGGGCCCGGTCCCGCAATGGCCGGGAACCGATGCGCCCCGTCTCGGTCGGCGCGGGAACGAGTACGGTCCGCACCGCCGGTTTGACCACGGYGCCCCGGTAGAGCCGGGTCAGCCGGAGTGTCTGACTCTCCCGCAGCTCCAGCGGAGCGAACCGGATCTGGCGACCGGCGGTGATGATCTCCGTGACGCCGAAGCGCCGGGCAAGCACCCGCAGGCCCGCGACGGCCAGCAGGTTCTCGACCGGTTCGGGCACCGGACCGAACCGGTCCACGAGCTCGCCACGCACCTCGTCGATGTCGGCGTCCGTGGCGGCGCCGGCCAGCCGCCGGTAGGCATCCAGCCGCAGCCGCTCGCTCGGCACGTAGTCATGCGGCAGGCTCGCGTCGACCGGCAGCTCGACCTTGACCTCCGGGGGCTCCTCGACCCCCTCCCTGCGGTACTCGGCCACCGCTTCGCCGACCATCCGCACGTACATGTCGAACCCGACCGAGGCGATGTGCCCGGACTGCTCGCCGCCGAGCAGGTTGCCCGCTCCCCGGATCTCCAGGTCCTTCATGGCCACGGCCATTCCGGCACCAAGGTCGTTGTGCTGGGCGATCGTGGCGAGCCGGTCGTGGGCGGTCTCGGTCAGCGGCTTGTCCGGCGGGTAGAGGAAGTAGGCGTACGCCCGGTCCCGGCCCCGCCCGACCCGGCCGCGCAGCTGGTGCAGCTGGGACAGGCCGAACACGTCGGCCCGCTCGACGATGAGGGTGTTGGCGTTGGAGATGTCCAGGCCCGACTCCACGATCGTCGTGCAGACCAGCACGTCGAACTTCTTCTCCCAGAAGGAGACCATGACCTGCTCAAGCGCGTCCTCGTGCAGCTGGCCGTGGGCGGTGGCGATCCGCGCCTCGGGAACCAGATCGCGCAGCCGGGCGGCGGCCCGGTCGATCGTCTCCACCCGGTTGTGGATGAAGAAGACCTGCCCCTCGCGCAGCAGCTCCCGGCGGATCGCCGCGGCCACCTGACGGGCGTCGTAGGCGGCGACCGAGGTCAGCACCGGGTGCCGCTCCTCGGGCGGAGTGTCGATGGTCGACAGCTCCCGGATGCCGGTGATCGACATCTCCAGCGTGCGGGGGATCGGTGTGGCGCTCATCGTGAGCACGTCCACCGCCGTGCGCATCTTCTTGAGCTGCTCCTTGTGCTCGACACCGAAGCGCTGCTCCTCGTCGACGATCACCAGGCCGAGATCCTTGAAGCGGTTCTCCCCGGACAGCAGCCGGTGGGTGCCGATGACCACGTCGACACTGCCGGTAGCGAGCCCCTCCTGCACCGCCTTGTGTTCGGCGGGCGAGTTGAACCGGCTCATCGCCTTCACCACCACCGGGAATGCGGCGTAACGCTCGGAGAAGGTCTGGAAGTGCTGCTGGACCAGCAGCGTCGTGGGCACCAGCACCGCGACCTGCTTGCCGTCCTGCACCGCCTTGAACGCGGCCCGCACCGCGATCTCGGTCTTGCCGTAGCCGACGTCGCCGCAGATTACCCGGTCCATCGGGACCGGCTTCTCCATGTCGGCCTTGACCTCGTCGATGGCGGCGAGCTGATCGGGTGTCTCTCGGAACGGGAAGGCGTCCTCCAGCTCACGCTGCCAGGGACTGTCGGGAGCGAAGGCATGCCCGGGAGCAGCCATCCGGGCGCTGTAGAGCCGGATCAGCTCACCGGCGATCTCCTTGACGGCCCTGCGGGCCCGACTCTTGCGCTTGGCCCAGTCGGCGCCGCCGATGCGGTCCAGGCTCGGCGCGTCACCCCCGACATACCGGGTGATCTGTTCAAGCTGGTCGGTCGGCACATACAGTCGGTCGCCCCGGGCGTACTCCAGCAGAAGGTACTCCCGCTTGGCGCCCGCGACGGTCCTGGTGACCATCTCGACGTAGCGGCCGACGCCGTGCGCGTCGTGGACCACCATGTCCCCGGGGAGCAGGGCGAGCGGATCGATGCCCTTGCGCCGCCGGCTCGGCATGCGCCGCATGTCCTTCGTGCTCACCCCGCGGGCACCCGCGATGTCGCTTTCAGTAAGAACGGCGAGGCGCAAAGTATCGCTGGTGAAGCCGGTGGCGAGCCGACCGCAGGTGACTATGGCGACGCCCGGAGTGAGCGTGGCCTCCTCGGCGAGGCCGGCGCCCAGGTCGGCGTCGCGCAGCATCTCCACCAGGCGCTGCGCCGGACCGTGCCCCTCGGTGACCAGCAGCACTCGCCAGGACTCGGCGAGCCAGCCCTTGACGTCGGCGATGACCGCCGCGGTGTCCCCGTGGTAGATCGGCGCGGGCCGGAGGCTGGCGACCACCGTGTTGTCGCCGTAGTTGTCGCCGTAGTTGTCGCCGTAGTTGTCGCCGTACTCGGTCCCGTCGTAGGCGGCGCCCGTCAGCCCGGTGCCCGCCGGTTCCCGGTCGCTGCCTGCCGGGGTCGACATGAAGGGAGTGACCGACCACCACGGCAGGCCGAGATCCTCCGCACGCTCGCGGACCTCGATGATCGATCGGTAGGCGGCCGCGCCGAGATCGATCGGCGCGCCGCCACCCAGCGCCGCGACGCTCCACGACGCGTCGAGGAACTCCTGGCTCGTGCGCACCAGTTCGCTCGCCCGCGAACGGACCCGTTCGGGATCGCAGACCAGCACGTGGGTGCCGGCCGGCAGATCGTCCAGGAGTAGTGACATGGCGTCGACGAGTACCGGGGCGAGCGCCTCCATCCCCTCCACGGGGATGCCGTCGGCGATCTTGTCGAGCAGGTCCAGCAGCTCCGGGTGGCGCGTCGCGAGGTCCGCGGCCCGCGCCCGCACCTGCGCGGTCAGTAGCAGTTCGCTGCACGGCGGCGCGAACAGGACACGGCCACCACCGGTCGCGCCATCATCCTCCGGTAGCGCCCGCTGGTCCGCCACGGAGAACCGGCGGATGTCCTCGACTTCATCGCCGAAGAACTCGACCCGCAGCGGATGTTCCTCGGTGGGCGGGAAGACGTCGAGGATGCCGCCGCGCACGGCGATCTCGCCGCGCCGCTCGACCAGGTCCACCCGGTGATAAGCGATGTCCACCAGCCGCGTCACCACGCCGTCGAGGTCGGCCGTATCGCCCTCGGCGAGGGTGACCGGTGCGAGCTCGCCGAGCCCGGCCACCTGGGGTTGCAACACCGCACGGATCGACGCGACCACGATCCGCAGTGGCGGCCGACCGGTGCTCGCCGGATGCGCGAGCCGGCGCAGCACGGCGAGGCGCTGCCCGACCGTGTCAGCCCGGGGGGACAGCCGCTCGTGGGGCAGGGTCTCCCAGCTCGGGAAGACCGTGACCACATCGGGACCGAGCAGGCTGCCGAGCGCCGACGCCAGATCCTCGGCCTCCCGGCCGGTAGCCACGACAGCGAGGACCGGCCGGTCGGCCCCGACCGCCAGGGCCGCGGCGGCGAAGGGCCGCAACGCCGCGGGACCAGCGAGGTCGAGGACCGGTTCACCGACCGCGCCGATCGCCTGGCCCAGGGCAGGGTCCCCGCCGGGACGGGCGATCAGCGCGTCGAGCAACGGCGCGAGGGTCATGGGGTGCGTCCCTGTGCCTCTCGGTTGGTTGGGATCCGATGGTTGGGATCCGACGACGTGACACGGCGAGGCCGATCCGGCCCYGATCTACCGTCCGGCCCGGCCCCGCTCCACACGACGCTTCCGCCCGGCGATGCCCCGGTCCGCAGGCGCCGGCAGCGGGTCAACCTCGATACCCA
>NZ_MRUJ01000229.1:0-17638 GCF_002099325.1 Frankia sp. KB5
TGGAAACAGCCACCCGGCTGACCACCACCCGGCGCGGCGTGACCCACAGTCACGCCGCCCACAACCATGCCCTCACACGACTTCCGAATACTTACTCACAGGCCGTGGCGCCAGCAGGCCCACCACCGTCGACACCCCCACCCCGCCCGCAGCCCCCACCACCGCCGCCAGATCACCGTTGCTCCAGCGCTGGAACCCCGTGCCGGTGTCGCGCTGCCCCGCGTCCAGAACCTTCACGCCCGCCTTCTCTCCCCCCGGCCCCCGGGGCCCGGTTTCACAGCGGCCGATGCCGTTACGGCCGATGCCGTTACAGCCGGCGTGCGGTCAGCCCGCGAAGTGGTCACGGAAGACGGACCAGCCCGCCGGCCAGTCCGCCAGCCCGGAGTCCGCGTTGAGGTGGCCCCGCGAGCCGACGTTGACCAGTCGGGCGCCGAGCCTCCCGGCGGCCGCCACGGAATGCGCCAGCGAGCCGTACGGGTCGTTCTCGCTGGCGACAATGACGGTCGGGAAGGGCAACGGGTCGTGTCGCGGCGGGCCGAACCCGACCGCGCCGGTCGGGAACCGCGGCCCGCCCACGTCCGGCACCGCCACCAGGAAGGCCCCGGTGATGGCGTCGTCGGCATGCTCGCACGCCCATTCGGTGACCAGCGTGCAGCCGAGGCTGTGCGCGATCAGGATCTTCGGCCCGTCGATCGCCGTGAGCACGTCGTCGAGGTCCTTCACCCAGGCGTCGCGCACCGGGTTGTCCCAGGACTCGTGGTCCACCCAGACCCCRTTGCCGGCCCGCTTGTACCACATGTACTGCCAGTGCTCCGGCCCCGAGTTCCCGATGCCGGCGATGAAGACATACGTCACCGCCGGCTCGCCGCCGCCCGCTGGCTCCATGCCGTCCRCTGGCTCCATGCTCACACCTCGTAGTCGGTGCCCACGCCGTCGAAGCGCAGGCGGTCCTGGATGTGGACCCGGTTGTCGTTCTTGTCGAAACCGGTCAGCAGACCCGTCTCCATCAGCCGGATGACGATCTGGCTGCTCACATCCTGCCTTCCGGCGTCACCAAGCTGCCGGATCAGGGCCCGGTAACCGACCCGGTCCTTGAGGAGTTCCTCGAAGACGAGCCGGTGTTCTTCCTCCAACGGATATTTGATCATGTCCTGGCCCAGCTCGTTCCCGATCACCAGCTTGCGTTCCAGCCGGAAACTCAGCGGCTCGACCTTGTAGTACGGCCGCAGCAGGACCTCGTCGCCGTTCCAGCGCAGCCAGGTGATGCGGTTCAGCTGCTTGGTCAGGTGGGTGATCCAGCGGACCCGCGCGCCGTTGAGTTCGTCGTCGCTGAACTCGTCGCTGAGATCCATGCGCTTGTGCCGACCGATGGAGATCATCGTGGCGGCACGGTCCCGGAAGCCCGCGACCGACCGGGCTGTGTCGGTGTCGTCGTCGCCCGCGGCCAGCCGTTCGAACCATCGTTTGCGGTTCAGCCGGTCGTCGTCCGACTCGCTGATCCGGCGGCGCAGCCAGAACTCCGACTCCGGCTCGGTGAACGAGGCGAACGTGTAGAACGACGCCAGGAACTCGTGGTACTGCTCGTAGGTTTCCCGGTAGCTGCGCCCGTACCACTGGTGGACGGCGTCCAGTTCGTCCTCGTGCGCGATGATCCGATCGATCGCGGCGGCCGCCGAGACGGCGGACTGGGTGGCCAGGTGGACGCCCTGGGAGAACAACGGGTCGGTGAAGCAGGCGGCGTCCCCGCAGAGGAAGAACCGGTCCCCGGAGAACACCTCGGAGTCGTAGGACCAGCCGATCCCGATCTACACCACGCAGGGGGACTCACCCTAGCCGCCGATGAGGATCAGGTTCAGGAAGGTCGGGCTGGTGGGCAGCAACCGGATCCGGTATCGCTCGATCAGCGCGCAGATCTCCTCCGGCGTCCGCTGCCGCGGCACGATCGCGGTGTTGCCCGCGCGCAGCGCGCCGAGTAGCGAGTTGATGCCGCCGATGTGGTCGAACAGCAGGAACATGAGGATGTTGGCGGGCCGACCGCCGGTGCGCGCCCGTTTCCCGAGCTTGTCTTCCATGATCGCGTCTAGGTTGTGCAAGATCGCCTTCGGGGTGCCGGTGCTGCCGCTGCTGAGCAGCACCAGCCCGGCGGCACCAGCCGCGGCGAGTCGCTCGTGGGCACCGCCGGCCGGTGCCGCCGCCTGGACCGCCGGCACCGGATCGATCACGACCGTGGATCCTTCGGCCGCTGCGTCGACCCGGACGATCTGCTACTTAGAAGATCCATCTGTGGGGTAGGGCGTTGCGTCGGCCTTTGCGGGGGGTCAACGGCTCCGCGGGACGAACAGGTGCGCCGCACCCGCGTCCGTCGAACGTCTTGGCGACGGCGGTTGCCAGGATTTCAGCGCAAGGGCGGGTGCTTCGATGGCATACCAGCTTGCGAGGGCGGCGAGGGAGGTGACGGCGAGGGAGGCCGCGATGTGCACGACGACGGCACCCGTACCGATACCCGCATCGACCCCGGCTTCGAGCAGGAGCAGTTGCAGCGGCCAGGCGTWGACGTAGATGCCGTAGGACAGATCGCGGCGCGCCCCCACCCGCGACAGCCCCCGTCCGGTTCCGGCGTACAGCAGCAGGTAGGCCAGCGGGGCCAGGGCGAGGGGCCGGTAGGCGTGGGGGATGAGCAGGCCCGCGGCGAGCAGGGCGGCGGCGGCGATGAGTAGGGCCCGGCTGCGCGGGATGCGGTCGGCGTAGAGGAACATCGCCGCCCCGATGAGGAAGACGGCCGTGTACTTCAGGATGTGGGAGTCGGTGAGCCGGTTGGCGCCGAGGAGCGCCCCGCCGACGGCGAGCAGCCACCCGCCGACGGCGAGGGTGAGGACGAGCCCGCGGCGGCGGCGCAGGATCCCCACCGTGCCGAAAACGCCGACCATCAGGTAGCACAGCGCTTCGAAGAACAGGGTGTGCAGGGGGCCGTCCACGGCCTGCCCGGCGCGTAGGTCGCCGATGTTGAACTGGTTCATCTTCAGCGCCGCGTTGACGAGCAGGTAGCGGACCGCCGAGTCATGGCCGGTCCAGGGGTAGCCGGCGGTGGTGCCCCGGTTCAGGCGCCACAGCAGTGGACCGATCGCGACGGCGGTCAGCGCGAGGCAGACCCAGAAGGCGGGCACGACCCGCAGGAACCGGTGCCAGAGGAAACGGGCGGTGGATGGTGCCCGCAGGTGGCTACGGATGATCAGGAAGCCGCTGAGGAGGAAGAAGCCGTCCACGGCGAACGTGCCGAGGTCGGGGGCACCGGGCAGACGTGTCAACGGATCCGGTTCTCCCCGGACGAACAGCCATGAGTGGGACACGAGCACCGCGCCGGCCAGGATGAGACGCAGCGCGTTGAGGTTGTTGCGGTGAGGATCGAAGGCCGCGGCCAGCGTGCCGGCCCTGGGTGTGGGTACGGGTATCGGCTCCGCTGTGGGGCTTCGCTGGTGGGGGACCCGGCGGGGAGACCTGGCGAACGGTGGGTGCTGATCGGTCATGCGGTGTGGTCCCTTTCCTCCGGACGTTCCTTTCCCACCGAACATCCGTTTTCCGTGGACATCCGGCGCCGGTGACGCTGCTCGATCGCCGGCCTCGTGGGCGATCACGCACCGACACCATTCAACCCTAACGTAAGGGTAGTGTTTACTGTGTGTGTCATGAGGTATACGAAAGCAACATCCGGTGACGTGTTCCGATCGGACCACCGTTTCCCTGTGCCGCGTGGTCCTGCCGGCGGCCCCGTCCCTCCCCGGGTCAGGAGCTCGATACGTCGTTCTGTCCGAAGCCGGTCCGATGGTCAGGGCACGTGAGTGGTCAGGGCACGTGGCTGGTCACAGCAGGTGCACGTCACCCGGAATGCCGGCCGGGTGCGCATCGGCCGGTCGGGCGCGGGCGACGCTTGACGACGTCAAYGTTCGTCCGAGCGTATGTCTGGCGCGGGGAACGGCGATCCGAACCGTGCCCGATCAGGCTGGTGCGGCCGGGGACCTGCGGCCGGGCATCGAGCCCCGTAGGCACCATCGCGCCGAGCACGGGCGACATGGGCGACCCACAGCACGAAGCGGCCAGCGTCCTTGACCATGACCGAGTCGGTCTACGGCCGCAGCTCGACCCATGGCCATAGCTTGGTCCATAGCACGTGCCACACTGGAGTGTATGGCTACGACATCTATGCAGCTGGACAGCGGGCTACGCGACGAACTGGCGGAGATCGCCGAGCGGGACTTCCATGGCGTGCCGCTGGGCGAGGCGGTCCGGTGCCTGGTCAAGGAACACAAGATCAGCCGCATCATGCGGCGGTACGAGGAGCTGCGCGCCGACCCCGAGGAGTGGGCCAGCTACCGGGCCGAGGCGCGGCTGACCGACGACGCGGCCGGCGACGGCCTGCCGGATGCACGTGAGGAGTATCCGGAGTACCACCGGTGAGCCGGGCGCTGAGCCTCGCGTCCTGGCAGGTGTGGCTGGTGGACTTCGGTCAGCCGATCGGGCACGAGCAGGGCGGCCCGCGCCCGGCCGTGGTGGTCGGCTCGGCGACGCACTGCCGGTTCCCGATCGACATGGCCCTCGTGGTGCCCCTGACCGCGCGGGACCGGGGCCTGGACCATCACGTGCGCATCGACTCGCCCGAGTCCGGCCTGGACCGGCCGAGCTGGGCACGCACCGAGGAGATCACGGCGGTATCCACCCAACGGTTCACCCGGTCCACACCGCTGGGCACCGCGTCGGCCACCGAAATCGCCAAGCTGAGCGAGTGGCTACGCGAGATGGTCGCCTTCTGCTGACCCGCCRCCGCGGGCGCGGCTGGCGAGCCGCGCAGGTTCGCCACGTCAACCCCCGTCCCATTCAGCCCGACATCAGCGTTGCCGCCGCAGCGTCCAGAACAGCCAGTTCCCGGTGGCCGCGCACGTGGCCACGTCCCAGCCCTGGCCGCCGAGGTCGGACAGTACCGTGACCAGCTCGTCGTAGCTGCCGGGGAACATCCGCTCCTTGCCCCGGGGCATGTTGACCCGGATGGACCCCTGGTCCCACAACCATTCCACCGTGGCGAACTCGTAGATGAAGATCGTTTCCCCCGCTCCGGTCGGTTGCAGCAGAGGATAACGGCCTTGAGGGTAGCGGCTTTCCGGGCCCGAGCAGCAGACCGACCAGGCCCGCTGCCTCACTGTCGTCACCAACGCGATCATCACAGCGAAAATGCTGGCCGGGCCGGCAGTTCTGCGCCCCTGATCTGGCTGGCCGCCGCTACCAGGTAGCCGGGGTTCGATACGGGTACGCGAACGTACCCGTATCCTGTGGGGTGGGTGAAAGGAGGCTGTCCATGGCGGATGCGAATGTGCGGATTCCGGCGGAGGCGCGGGATCGGCTGGCTGAGGTGGCGGCGGCGGAGGGGCTGTCGTTGCGGGCGTATCTGGCCCGGTTGGCGAGCACGCTGCTGACGCCAGCGGAGCGGGCTGAGCGCGCCGAGCGGGCGCGGGCGGTGCTGCGGGAGTGGAGTGGTTACGACCCGACGGAGGAGGAGGCCGCGCAGGCCGACGCCGAGCTGGACCGGCGGCTGGCACGGGCGTTGGGACGGTGAGCGACGCGCTGCATGTGGTGCTGGACGAGACCGCGATGGTCTCGGCCGGCTACGGCAACGTGCTGGCCTCCCGGCTGATCCAACGCGCTCACACCGGGCCGGGGCACTTTCTGTACGCGCCGGCGTGTGCGCTGGTGGAGGCGGACCGGGCCCGGCCGGGGACCGCCGAGCACATCGCCGCGCTGCCCGCGGYGACGATCGTGGAGCTGGACCTGGCGGCCGCGCTCGCGGTGGCCCGTGATACCGGGTGGGCGCCGGCGCACGTGCGGTACGTGGCCGAGCCCGCCCCGGAGCGTCCCGAGGGCGCGGTGATCGCGACGGCGGCGCCGGACCGGTGGGCGGGTCAGCCGGTGCGCCTGTTGGATCTCCGCCCGTGAGCTGGTCCGGCCCGGATGGGGCGAGCACGACGGATGTCGCCTCGGCCGGGTCCGTGAGGGCCGCGGGAGTGGCAGTCGGTCACGATCTAGCGCCGATCGTCACGGCGCCAGGCCAGGGTGAGCTGGTGAGGAACCACGATGTGTCAGTCCCCGGTCGCACCCGACGGCATGCCGTGCGACGGTAACGAGGGGACGGGGCAGCACACCGGCCCGGCGGCTCCACCGCGGCCAACACCCGTCTTGGCGCCCGCGGGCGGGTCGTGGCCGCCGCCGTCACGGCGAGAAGACGAAAAGGGGAGCCGGGAGGGTTCGGCAGACGCTCGCTCACCTACCTCGGGTACGGGCTGCGCGACATTTCCGGCGGTAAAGCTCGCTGACGCCACCCGGCCGGGTGAGGGCGAGTTCCTGGAACGAGGCCTATATGCATGCTCATGCTGGCAGGTGGGCGCAAGCGCCACGCACTCGACCGAACCGGAGAGCGGAGGCCAGATGCGCCCGTCCCGATCAGCCCGTATACCACGCCCATTCCTTGCTGCCGTGCTTGCGGTAAGCCTGCCGCTGCTGACCGGTATATCAGGGTCGGGCTTGTCTGGGTCCGCCGCCGCGGCCACCCGGACAAAGCTAACCTGGAAACCGTGTGAGAACGGGTTGGAGTGCGCGACTCTGMCCGTTCCGTTGGACCACGCCAGGCCTGCCGCAGGCACGATCAACCTGGCGTTGATCCGTGCTCCGGCTCGCCAGCCACACCGGCGGATCGGCTCGCTGGTGATGCTGGCCGGTGGGCCGGGCCAGTCGGGAGTCGGGTTCATCCGCGACTGGCTGGGCTTCTTCGGCGCGTCGTTGCGCGACCGTTTCGACATCGTCGGGTTCGACCAGCGGGGTGTCGGTGGGAGCGCGCCGGTCCGTTGCAGCAGYGGGCAGGATAATGATCCGCCGGCCGCCACCTCCCCGTTCGCGATCGACTCCCGCGCTTCCCGCGCTGGGAGTGAGGATGACGACGTGTACCAGGAGCTGGTTGACGACAGGCGTCAGTGGGCGCAGGGCTGTGTACGGTTCAGCGGTGCTGAACTGCCGTACCTGTCGACCGAGGCCGCGGCCCGGGATCTCGATCTGCTGCGAGCCGCGCTCGGCGAGGACAAGATCACCTCTTACGGGGGATCCTACGGCACCGTGCTGGGCGCCACCTACGCCAGCATGTTCCCGACCCGGATCCGGGCGCTGGTGCTGGACGGCGTAGAAGATCCGAACGTGTGGATGAACCAACCGCAGGAGGACCTACGCCGAATGGCGCAGGGCTTCGAGACCGCGCTGGGCGCATTCCTCGCCGACTGCAAGGCCCGGCCCAACTGTGGCTTCGGCCACGGCGACCCGGCCGGCGCCTTCGACCGCCTAGTCGAACGGCTCATCGAGAAGCCGATCCCGGCCGGCGGTAAGGACACCGGCGCCGCCCGCACGCTCAACTGGGTGACCGCCATGATCGGGGTCCGGTCCGCGCTGTACTCCCATGCCATGTGGCCGCGGCTCGCGGAAGCATTGGCACTGGCCGACGACAACAACGACGGTTCCAAGCTGCTCTCCTTCGCAGCGCAGGACCCGATCGGGGCCATCCTCCCCTTGCCGTACAGCACCTCCACCAGCGCCGATGTCGCGCATACGGCCATCGCCGCGCATACGGCCATCACCTGCGCCGACAAGGTCTTCCCGACCGTGGGCGCCTACCAGCGACTTGCTGACGAACTCAACCGCGAGAGTCCCCATTTCGGCTTGCTTTCTGGTCTCGGTGCCCTTGCCTGTGTGGTCTGGCCGGTTAAGGCTGCCTCCCGCTACACCGGACCGTTCCACGCCACCGGCGCTGCGCCGATTCTCCTCGTCGGCAGCACCGGCGACCCGGCAACGCCCTACTCCGGGGCTGTGTCCCTCGCCCGTCAACTCGCCAACAGCGTGCTGTTGACATGGCGCTCCTACACGCACACCGCCTACTTCCAGGACAGTGGCTGCGTCCGCCAGGCTGTCGAGCGTTACCTGGTCGACCTGATACTCCCGAAGCGCGGTACGATCTGCCCTGACGTCCCGACAGCGGCGGGCTCTTGAGTCTCGGTCTTCTCTCGGTCTGCGCGATTCAGCGTCTTCGTGATTCAGCGTCTTCGTGATTCAGGGCCTTTGCGATTCATGGCCTTTGCGATTCAGGCTCACCGTGAGGATTATCCGGAAAGGCGACGACTTCGCCGGTGYGCGGGCCGGCGTAACGGTCGCCGGCCCCGGTCGGCGCACAGCGGGGCGCGGGCGAGTGGAGCGCGGCACGCGAAGATCCTCCCGGCGAGACCGGGCGGGCCGGCCGCCGCGGGGGTGATGACCGGGTCGACGACCGGGAGGCCCGCCGGTGGGGAGGCGGTCGCCGTGYCGCCGACATGCCCCAGCCATTGACAGACGTCTATGTTTGCGGTCATCCTCGGCCCGCAAGAACATAGATGGGTGTCGATGTAAGGGGTGGGCTGGATGGCCAGGGTGCAGTTGGCGTTGAACGTCTCGGACGTGGACGCGGCGGTGGAGTTCTACACGACGCTGTTCGGGGTCGGGCCGGCGAAGCGGCGGGCGGGATATGCGAACTTCGCCGTCGACGTGCCGCCGTTGAAGCTGGTGCTGATCGAGAACCCGGACGCCCGCGGCGCGGGGGTGGCGGGGGCGTTGAACCATCTCGGGGTGGAGATCGAGACCTCGCAGGAGGTCTCGGCCGCCGCCAGCCGGCTGCGGGAGGCGGGGCTGGTGACGGCGGTGGAGGAGAACACCGCCTGCTGCTACGCGCTGCAGGACAAGGTGTGGGTGGATGATCCGGACGGTGCGCCGTGGGAGATCTACACGGTGCTCGCCGATATCGCCGAGGGCGCGGGCCCGCAGCTGCGCACCGTGGAACCGGGGGCCGGGGGTGCTCCCGGGTCGGCGTGTGGCTGTGGGCCGGTGTGCGCTCCCACGGTGCCGGCGGTGACGATCGAGCCGGCCACCGCCGGCACCGGTCACTGAGAGCGAACGGTGACAGACAACGGGGAGGGCCGGCCGCCGCTGGTGCGGCGGTTGGCCGCCGAAGCGCTGGGCGCCATGCTGCTCGCCGCGTTGGTTGTCGGGTCGGGGATCGCCGCGGCGCAGCTCAGCCCGGACCAGACAGGCCTGCAGCTGGTCGAGAACGCCGCGGCGACCGCCGCCGGCCTCTACGCGATCATTCTGATGGTTGGGCCGGTGTCCGGGGCGCATGTCAACCCGGTGGTCACGGTGGTTGACGCCGCGTTTGGGGGGCTGTCGTGGCGGGACGCCGTCGCCTACCTGCCCGCCCAGATCCTCGGCTGCGTCGCCGGGGCGGTGCTGGCGAACCTGATATTCGACCGGTCGGCGGTGTCGATCTCCACGCATCACCGGGCGTCCGGGGCGCATCTGCTCGCCGAGGTCGTCGCGACCGCCGGCCTCATCCTGCTGATCTTCGCGCTGGTGYGGTCCGGGCGGGGTGAGCGGGCACCGGCCGCGGTCGGCGCCTACATCGGCGCGGCCTACTGGTTCACCAGTTCCACCAGCTTCGCGAATCYGGCGATCAGCATCGGGCGGATGTTCTCCGACACCTTCGCCGGGATCGCCCCCGCCTCGGTGCCCGCGTTCATCGCCGCCCAGGCGKTGGGCGGCGCGGTCGGCTACGGGCTGGTGCGGCTGCTCTACCCGCCGACTCCCGCCGGCCCGGCGCAGGCCGCCGGGGTGCTGCTCACCCACCCGGACAGCGCCGTGGCACCCAACAGCGCCGCCCCTTCACGTCTTCCTGGAGGTGTCTCGTGATCGACCTGGGCAACCCGACCGGAAAGGACACCGTCGTGTCTGCGAAGCCCTCGGTGCTGTTCGTCTGCGTCCACAACGCCGGCCGTTCCCAGATGGCCGCCGGCTGGCTGACCCGTCTCGCCGCCGGGAAGATCGAGGTCCGCTCTGCCGGCTCCATACCCGCCGACCGGATCAACCCCGTCGCCGCCGCCGCGATGGCCGAGGTCGGCATCGACATCACCGCCGAAACCCCGAAAATCCTCACCGTTGACGCCGTCGAGGCCTCTGACGTCGTCATCACCATGGGCTGCGGCGACACCTGCCCCGTCTTCCCCGGCATCCGCTACGAGGACTGGGCACTCGACGACCCCGCCGGCCAGGATCTCGACGCCGTCCGACCCATCCGCGACGACATCCGCGCCCGCGTCGAAAAACTCATCGGGGAACTCCTGTCTGCCGCCTGAGCACGCCAGGCCGGGCAGGCCGGCACCCGCCCGGCCTGGCGGCTGCCGGCATCCTGGTGGGGGCTGACGACGTCCGGCGGTAGCGGTGAACCGGTGGCGGTGAACCGGTGGCGGTGAACCGGTGGCGGTGAACCGGTGGCGGTGAACCGGTGGCAGTGAAGCCGGTATGGTGTGACGGCGGCGGCTTTCGGTCACCGCGCGGCGGTGGGGCCCGCCGGACCCGAACCGCGGCAGCGCGCCGCCAACGGTCCCTACCTGTGACAAGTCATGCCTGGCTGGCCCGGGTGTCGCGCAGGTAGGGGGCGGGCGTGGACGACACCGAGCAGACGGTCGGTGCACCGACCGACCCTGATGGCACCGACCCTGATGGTGATGGGCCTGTCCCGGTGCGGCGCCGGCAGCTTCGTCACGCGCCGGTCGCGGTCCTGCTGCTGGCGGTGATATCGGCCGGTGGGGCGGTGGGGGCATGTGCCCGGTACGGGGCGTCGCTGGTGTGGCCGACGATGCCGGGCACGTTCCCGTGGACCACCTGGGCGGTGAACACGGCCGGTTGCRCGGCGATCGGTGTGCTGATGGTGCTGATCACCGACGTGCGGACGGTGCATCCGCTGGTCCGCCCGTTCCTGGGCACCGGGGTGCTGGGCGGGTTCACCACCTTCTCCACGTATGCGCTCGACGCGCAGCGGCTGGTGGACGGCGGGCGGACCGGGCTGGCACTGGCGTACCTGGTGCTGAGCGTCCTCGCCGCGCTGGGCGCGGTGTGGGCGGCGGYGGCTGCGATGCGATGGTTCGTGGCGAGGACGCGACGGGTCGCGGGAAGGCGGGCGTGATGAGGTTGAGCGGCCGGGCGTTGCGGCTGACGGTGTTCGTCGGGGAGAGCGACGTGTGGCATCACCGGCCGCTGGCCAGCGAGATCGTGCACCGGGCGCACCGCGCCGGGCTGGCCGGGGCGAGCGTGTTCCGGGGCGTGGAGGGGTTCGGCGCATCCTCGATCGTGCACACCGCCCGGMTGCTGTCGCTGAGCGAGGACCTGCCGGTGGCGGTGGTCATCGTCGATGACGAGCAACGGGTACGGGCCTTCCTCCCGCAACTCGATGAACTCGTCACCGAGGGGCTGGTCATCCTCGACGAGGTCGAAGTGATCCGCTACGTCGGCCGGGAGGCGAGTCGGTGAACTGGCTGCTGGTGATCGCCGGGGCCGCGGCCGGTGCGCCGCTGCGCTATCTGACCGACCGGGCGGTGCAGACCCGACACGACACGGTCTTTCCCTGGGGTACGTTCACCGTCAACGTCACGGCCAGTCTGCTCCTCGGCCTGGTCGCCGGCGCCGCGGGCGCGGGCGCGCCGCCGGCGTGGGTGGCGTCGGAGCAGGTGGTGTCGCTGGTGGGGACCGGGCTGTGCGGGGCGTTGAGCACCTACTCGACGTTCTCCTACGAAACGCTGCGGCTGGCCGAGGACGGCGCCCGGCTGCTGGCCGCGGCCAACGTCGCCGGCAGTGTGCTCGCCGCGTTCGGCGCCGCCGCTCTCGGCGCGGCCCTGGCGCGGGCGGTGTGGGGATGATCCGACCGGCGCACGGCACGAGCACAGCGCCCGCCGCCGCGGTCAGGCTACGGCCGTGGCGGTTTGTCCTGGTCTTCGGCGTGGTCAGCATGCTGGCGGACGTCGTCTACGAAGGCGCCCGGTCGGTCACCGGGCCGCTGTTGGCCTCCCTCGGCGCGTCGGCGGTCGTGGTCGGTGTCGTCACCGGGGTGGGCGAGGCCGCGGCGCTGYTGCCCCGGCTGGTCTGCGGGCCGCTGGCGGAGCGCACCGGCCGGTTCTGGGCGTGGACGATCGCCGGTTACACGCTGACCGTCGCCGCCGTGCCCCTGCTCGGCGTGACCGGCGTGCTGTGGGCGGCCGGCCTGTTGGTGATCGCCGAACGGGTCGGGAAGGCGGTTCGCAGCCCGGCCAAGGATGCGCTGCTCTCCCACGCGACCGCCGCCACCGGCCGGGGCCGCGGGTTCGCCGTGCACGAGGCGATGGACCAGCTCGGCGCGCTGGCCGGGCCGCTGCTCGTCGCCGCGGTGCTCGCCTCCGGCGCCGRCTACGGCCCGGCGCTCGGCGTCCTGGCCCTGCCCGGCCTGGGTGTCCTTGCTGTTCTGCTCTGGCTGCGGGCCCGCGTGCCCGACCCGGCCGGCTACGAGCCGGACGAGCCGCCGGCCGTGCCCGTCCCCCGTACCGGCCCGGCCGCCGCGCCCCGGGCCCGACTACCCCGGGCCTTCTGGACGTATGCCGGGTTCACGGCCGCGACCACCACCGGGCTGGCGACGTTCGGCGTGTTGTCCTTCCACGCGGTCACCCGTGGCCTGCTGCCGGTGGCCGCGGTGCCTGTCGTGTACGCCGCGGCCATGGGCGTCGACGCCCTCGCCGCGCTCGCGACCGGCTGGGCCTACGACCGCCACGGCCCCGGTGTGCTCGCCGTGCTGCCGCCGCTGGCCGCCGCCGTCCCGGCGCTGGCGTTCACCAACACCCCCGCGCTGGCCGTCGCCGGGACGCTGGTGTGGGGAGCGGCCATCGGCGTGCAGGAATCCACCCTGCGGGCCACCGTCGCCGACCTCGTCCCGCCCGCCCGCCGGGCCAGCGCCTACGGCGTCTTCGCCGGCGTGGTCGGCGCGACCACCGCCGGCGGCGGCGCGTTGGCCGGCGCGCTCTACGACCTGTCCATCCCCGCCCTCATCGCCGTCACCGCCGCCGTGCAGGTCGCGGCGCTGGCGCTCCTCGCGGCCAGCCGGCGCATCCGCCCCTGAGCAGGCACAACGACGCTAACGCTAATCGTCGGGCAGGAGGACGCGAGGCCCGCCCGTCCACCTCAACAGGCCTACCCACTCCACGCCCGGGCGTCCTGTCCCGGGTTCACCTGGCCGGTGTGGATCGCGCACCTGGCCGCGGGCAGCGCGTCGCAGGACGCGCGGAGCGCGGAGTTGACGGCGGCCAACGGGGAATGCCCGCTGGTCACTTCCAGGGGCCGCAGAAGGACACGCCCTTGGCGCCGGAGCGGTACAGGCAGGCGCGGACCAGAACCCGCTTGGTGTAGGCGTACTTGACGGAGAAGTACCGGTAGCTCGATGTCGCGCCCTCCGGGGGAAAAACACGGCCGTCGGCGCTCACCTGCACCGCGACCTTGCGGTTGGCGGGAGCGTGGTAATGGTAGACCCAGCCTGAGACGGTGCCATGGTAGAAGCCCGGGTAGCCCTTTTGGGCAGACCAGGTCTTGGTAACGTCGGCGTACCCGTATCCGCGCTGGGTCCACAGCCGGTAGGAGGCGCGGGAGTCGGGAGTGGCCACGCTGCGGGCGACGTGGGCGGTAGTTGCCCGGGCCGGTGCTGCGCCGGTCAGGGCCAGCCCGGCGGCAAGTGCAGCGCTCGCTGCTGTGCTGACGAGGTGCTTGCGCGTCATCGGATTCCTCTCCCGATCGATGTTCGGGTCACGTCCGCTGGTGTGGTGTTAGAAGATCGTCCCTGCGCGATCCTCCGTGTTCAGGTTATGCGGTGAGTGGTCGTGGTATCACGGCTATCTTGTGCGTGTCGTGTGAGTCCGTCRCCGGCCGGGTCGGATTTGGCGAGGATTTCCAGCCTGATGTAGCAGTGAGAGCCTGTCAGATTTTTGCGTAGGGGCTCTTCCAGCGTTCCGCTATCTACCGGCCCGTGTTCTTCGACCGGCTGGCGGTGAAGGCACCAGTCTGCCCGGTTTCGTGATCCGGATCCGCCGATTCGGGTATTCCAGCTCGGGTAGGGTYGGATGCAAGGAGCGGGCAACCTCCTTGCCTTTGCCTTTTGCAGCCGGTGCCGGTCAGCTGCGTGCCTCGTCCTGGTCGAACCGCTCTGTGTCAGGATGGTTGACGGTGGCGGGGTGGCGGGGTGGCGGGGTGGCGGGATGCGACGGACAGACGGAGGGCCAGATGTGGAGTTCTCGATCAGCCGGGCAGGTCGCAGGCGTGGCCCGGTGAGCGGCCCGCCGCTCGTGCGGGCCCTGCGGCTTCCGGACGGCTGCCGGGTACGCGGCCGCGGTCTGCGCCGCCCGCTACCGAGGGGACCGGTGCCTGACTTCGGCCTCTACCTGGGAACCAGCCGTCTTCGCCGCCGCCACGACGGGGAGCTGGACTGGCCGCGCACGTGGATCGACTGGCCCGACTTCCTCCTGTCCCCGTGACCAGGACCAGGCCGCCCGGCACATCCGGGCGCTGCACGAGCAGGCACGGGCCGGCACGGCGGTCGAAGTCGCCTGCGGGGGCGGCGTCGGCCGCACCGGCACCGTCCTTGCCTGCCTCGCCGTTCTGGCCGGACTGGACCCACCGGACGCTGTCGCCTGGACCCGGGAACACCATCACCACCGGGCCGTCGAGACCCCCTGGCAGCGCCGTTGGGTGACCCGGTTCCCGAACCGTTGACCGGGCTGCTCGCCTGGCCTGGAAGACGCTCCAGGGTGCCGCCCGCCACTCGTACGCACCGACGGGGTGTTGTCGGGGGCGTTTCGCCCGGACGGGCACACCGCTGGCCAGCGGCGGCAACGAGCGCACCGTGCGGCTGTGGAACGTCGGATAGCCACAGGATGATTTTGTCTGAGAATTTGATGGGGCTGCGGTGGGCTGTTTGCTGGGTGCCGGGCCGTGTCTGGGATGATGGTGGGGCGTTGCCCGGTCGACGTCGGCTGTCTCTGGTGCGGACGAGCCCGTGTTTGAGTATGGCGGCGGAGGCCTGGGGCACTTGTTCCTGCTGCCGTGAGCGCGTTCCTCAGTTTCCGTGTTCAGGCTTCCCCGGGTAACRCACCTTGGAGGGTGTTTCCTGGTTGGGAAGGGAGGTAGGGGTGGAGGTTGTGTTCCCGCGCTGCGCGGGGCTCGACGTTCATCGGGACACGGTGGCCGCGGCGGTGCGGATCCAGTCCGGGCAAGAAAACCGATCGCGGTGGGGACCGCCCTTACGGGCGGCCCCCGCACAGATCCCAGCGAGCGGAACTACCGCGCTGGGCTCCTGCCTTGGGTAGTGGCGTCAAAGCTGYGCAACCACTGCCCCTGATCGGGGATGGGCTGGTGACGGCGCCGCTTCGCCTCGGTGTTGATCTCCCGGAGATTCGCCGCCATACGCCGCTTGTCCGTGACACGCCTCACCCAGAAGAAGCCCTTCTTCCCCGTCGCACACAGGTGCGTGAAGCCCAGGAAGCTGAACGTCTCGGGCTTGCCCTCCCCACGGCGCGACCGGTTCACGGCGGCGAACCACCCGAACTCGATCAACCGGGTCTTGTCAGGGTGCAACTCCAAGCCGAACTTCGCGAACCTCTCACGGAGATCAGCAAGGAACCGCCGCGCGTCGTCCTCGGCCTGAAACCCGACGATCGCGTCATCGGCAAAACGTACGACTATGACATCTCCGTGCGCATTGTGATTCCGCCACCACTGCGCCCACAGGTCGAAGACGTGGTGCAGGTACACGTTAGCGAGCAACGGCGACGCCGAAGCCCCCTGCGGTGATCCGACCGTCGTCTCCGCCCACTCGCCGTTTTCTACCACTCCCGCACGCAACCACTTCTCGATGAGGCGCAGGAGCCGTTTGTCCGCGATCCGGTACTCAAGGAACCTGACGAGCCACTGATGGTTGAGGCTCGAAAAGAACTCCTTAATATCAAGATCAAGAACCCAGTTCACCCTCTTCCGCTGGATACCGACCGCGAGCGCGTCGAGCGCCATGTGCTGGCTACGCCCGGGCCGGAACCCGTACGAGAAGTTGACGAAGTCCTCCTCGAAGACCGCGTTGAGCACCTCGACGACGGCCCGCTGGACTATCTTGTCTTCCAGCGTGGCAATGCCGAGCGGCCGCCGCCGCCCGTCCGCCTTCGCGATGTACACCCTCCGCGAGGGACTCGCCCGGTAGCGCCCCGAGTGGATCCGGTCGTGCAGGCCGACCAGGTTGCGCTGGAGGTCCTGCTCGTACTCCTCCCACGTCACCCCATCCACGCCCGGCGCGGCCTTCGGGCGAACCGCCCGGAACGCCGCCTCCAGGCGAGCCAGATCAACATGGTGGAGCAGYGCGGTGAACCGCATCTTCCTGTCCCGCCGTGCGGCTTGGCGCACACGGACCAACGGGTTTGACACGCCTGACCCGGCTCTGCGTCCGGAACGTGTTTCGCTGGCCGTGTTCCCCTTGGCCACGCCCTTTCCTCCCCCGCCTCCGCAACCACTCTCGCGGCTCTGTTCGGCTGGTTCACAGGTACTATGGGCGTGTCTGACCTCCCGCACCCGTGCATCCCAGGATTACCGCCTTGGCGTTCCCTGGACGGCCCGCCGGCCATCACACCGACGGGCGGGTACGGGATCTCCCGGTTCTCGTGCCTGAGGATTCCGTGCATGCCATGGTTCTCCGACCGCGCGGGGCCCGTCCCGAACTCGCGTCTAGCGCTCGCGACGGTGTTGCCTTCCGTGCTTTCGACCACGTCGGCGCACCCGGTCTTCTCATTTCGCGGCTCAATAGCCTGGCCTACACGTGCCCCTACCAACGCTTCAGCCGCCCCCTTGCGKAAGCAGCCACATGGCTCGGGGTCGTCGTGGATCGCTACTCCTTATCCTAAGGCCGGTTTATCCCGGCGCATCCGAAAGTCGAGGTCCGCACGTTCACCACGACCGGGGGTTCGTTAGGTCTCCTCGCGGACTGGCTGGCCCAGAACAAGGTCACGGTCGTGGGAATGGAATCAACAGGGGTTTACTGGAAACCTGTCTTCCGCCTGCTGGAAGACCAGTTCGAATGCTGGCTTCTCAACGCCGCGCATGTCCGTAACGTACCAGGCCGGAAAACGGATGTGGCCGACGCCGCGTGGCTTGCGGACCTCGTCGCGCACGGCCTGGTCCGGCCGTCGTTCGTTCCCCCGAAGCCGTTCCGGGACCTGCGCGACCTCACCCGGGCGCGGCGCACGGTCGTGGAGGAGAAGACCCGCGAGGTCCAGCGGCTGGAGAAGCTGATGCAGGACGCCGGGGTGAAACTCACCAGCGTCGCCTCCCAGCCGCTGGGAGTCTCCGGCCGGGCGATCCTGGAGAAGATGATCGCCGGGGAGCGGAACCCCGAGTATCTGGCGGAGCTGGCCCGCGGCCGGCTCCGCGGGAAGATCCCGGCGCTGAAAGTGCAGCCCGCTGGTCAACCGGGCCAGCACCTGCACATAGAGCGTGTCTCGTGTGGCCGCTCCGGTGGTCATCGGCGATCGTGGACGCGGCCAGCCTGCGGGCAAAAAAAGGGAAGCCTGACCGGTCCGAACCCGGTCGACCGCGGCAAACCGGGCTCGAAGATCCATGTCCTGACCGACGCGGGCGGGCTGCCGCTGGTCGTGGCGGTCTCCCCGGCGAACCCGCACGACAGCGGGGCCTTCGTCCCGCTGGTGGCCAG
>NZ_MRUJ01000230.1:0-7670 GCF_002099325.1 Frankia sp. KB5
GCGTTAATAATCTGCGAGCCCTTACACCTCAACGGTCCGTTCGAGTTCGCCGTGCGGCAGATTCTGCTCGGCGGCACCGTCGTGATCTGCCCGGTCTACGCCCCCGAAGTCTGGGTCACATATGCGGACCGGCATCGACCGAGCTGGATCTTCCTGGTCCCCACTCAGTTACGTCGGCTGTTCGACGACGTCGGCGACACCGTGGTCGCCCAGGCCTCCTCCTCAATGGACTGGCTGGTGTACTCGTCCCAGCCCTGTCCGCCCGACCTCCGTGCCCGTCTTTTAGCCGTGTTCGGCGCCGAGCGGATCGCGGAGTACTACGGTTCCGCCGGGTACGACGGCACACTCCGCATCGGTGACGCCGCAGGCGGCCTCCCGATCAATGGGACCGAGATTCGGATCTGCGGACCGGACGGTGCACCGGCCCCGGCGGGGACCATCGGCACGGTCGAGGCGCGCAGCGGCGTGGGGCTCACCAGCCATTTCCTCCCCGAGGGATGCCCACCACCCGGCACCTGGCACACCGTCGGTGACCAGGGCCATCTCGACAGCACAGGGCTGCTGCATCTCGCCTCCGTCGCCGTGTCCGGACGGGCCATCGTCGGCGGCGTCAACGTCGCCCTCGCACACGTCCACGCAGTACTCGCCGCGCACCCCGCGATCGACTACTGCACGGTGTCCGCAGTCCCCGACACCGTCTACGGCCACCGGCTGATCGCCGAGGTCCAGACACGGGCCCCGACGCTCACCGCGGAGAAGCTCCACGCCTACTGCGCCGCCCACCTTGCCGCGCCCGAGCGCCCCGTCCGTCTTGACCTGATCCGTCCCAGTCCGCCGGAGGCGACTGCCCATGCCGTCGATCTGTGACCTCTGCGCCGCTCTCGACCCGGCCGTGATCGACTGCGCGTTGCAGCGGCATCTTGCCGAGGCGCAGCCTCGCGTCCTCGCGGCGAATGCGCATGCCGCCGCGATCCCGACCATCGGGGCCTACACAGYCGGCTACCTGCTCCTCGTCCCCAGGGCCCATGTCCTGTCTCTCGGAGGTCTCGATCGGGATGCCCGAGCCGGCGTCGACACACTGATGCGCGAGATGGCTGTGCGGCTCGCCGAGCGGTACGACAGCCCGGTGCTCGGCTTCGAGTACGGCCTGAACGCCGCCGGGCAGCGCCGGATCGAACATGGGCACCTCCATCTCCTGCCCACCACGGCGGATCTGCACGGCTGGCTGGCGGACCGGCTCACCGGCTACCCCATCGCCTCCCTCGCAGGCCTTCCCACCGACCCGACCAACTCCTATATCACCGTTCGCGATCAGAGCGGTGCGCTGGCCGTCTACCCGGTCCCCACCGACACACAGCCGCGCATTCGGCTGCGGCACGTCGTCGCCACGCTCGACCCGCGGCTGGAGGAGGGCGCCTGGGACTGGGAAGCCGCCCCGCACACCGATCTCATCCGCCGCACCGTCGACGACCTTGCCCCCGTCACGGCCAGGCAGATGTCATGACGACCTCATGGACCCTCACGGCCCTCTGGCAGCACATCGCGACGCTGCAGCCCCACACGACTGCGCTGGTCCACCGCGACCTGGCGTGGACCTGGGCGGAGTTCGACACGGCGGCAGCGGCCGTCGCGGACGATCTGCGCCAGCGAGGAGTGACACCCGGCCAGGTCGTCGCTCTCTGCCTGCCCAACATCCCTGAGCATCTCGTCAGCCTCGCTGCCGTTCTGCGTCTTGGCGCGACACCTGCACAGCTCAACCCGCGCTACCGCTCCCGTGAACTCGACCAGCTGCTCCGCCTCCTGCGACCCGCCGCGACGATCTCCGACCCGGACTCCGGCTCTCACATCGCAGCGCTCCACGCTGGCGACGGTCTCCGCGAGGAGACACAGATCCGACCGCTTGGCGCTCATTCACTGCTTGTGGTCAGCGCAGCTGAGCGCCTCTCCTCGGTGCCGCCGCGGGATGGATCAACCGAGCGCATCATGATCAAATGTACGGGTGGAACCACCGGGACTCCTCAGGCAGTGGCCTGGCGCGTCGCCGACATACTCAACAATCTCAACACCCACAACCCCTGGGCCCGCCATGACCTGACCCGTTCTCCCGCGCGGACCGCCCTGGCTCTGGCCGACGCTCGTATCGTCGTCGCCAGCCCCCTGAGTCACGGCTCGGGTCTGACCCGGGCGCTGGGCGCGCTGTGCGCTGGCGGGATGGTCATCACCGTGCCCGGGGCCTCCTACGAACCCGCCGGAGTGCTCGACACGGTCGTGCGGCACCGCGCTGACACCCTGGCCATCGTCGGCGACGCCTACGCGCGCCCGCTCACCGACATCATCCGCGCCGGTCCTGAAATCGACCTGTCGGCACTGCGCACTGTCACTTCCTCGGGTGCGCCCTGGACCGCCGAGGCCAAAACCGAACTCCTCGCCCTCGTTCCGCATCTGCGACTGGTCGAGACCTTCGGCGCCACCGAGGCCACCGGCCTGGGATCGTCTCTTGCCCGTTCCGGTCATGTGCCTGCAACCGGGCACTTCGACCTCGGCCGCCACGCCCAGGTCTTCGGCGCGGATGGAACACCGACCCGCGTCGGCGAAATCGGCCGTGTGGCCGTCCACCAACCGCTCCCAGCCGGTATTCACCCTCAGGGCGCCCTTCCGGCCGACCGCTATGTCCACTCCGAGGACGGACGCACCTACCTCCTGTCCGGGGATCTCGTCCGACTTCTGCCGTCCCGGAAGATCGAGCTGCTCGGCCGTGGGCAGGATTGCATCAACACCGGCGGCGAGAAGGTCTACGCGCCCGAGGTCGCTGCCGCGCTCCTCGCTCATCCCCATGTCGCTGATGCCGCTGTCCTCGCCGTTCCCGACACGCGGCTCGGCAGCGCCGTCGGCTGCGTCCTGCAGCTCCGCGCTGGCGGCAGACTCGCGCAGGTGCTCGGCGACATCCGCGGCGACCTCGCCGGCTACAAGATCCCACGGGTGGTCCGGGTCCTTGCCGTCATACCCCGAACCCCGGTGGGGAAGGTCGACCTCGTCTGCGCCCGCCAGCTCCTCAGCGACCAGGAGGCCAGCTCATGACAACACCCGACACCACCGCGTGGGCTGACCTCATCACGCTCGCCGATCAGGAGCAGCAGGCACTCCTCGCCGTCCTGACCCGGCTCGTCACCGACTCCCAGCTCGAATCCCAGGTCGCCGCGGCCCTGGACTACCCCGACTGGCCTCTGCCCCTGACGCTGCTCCCGAGCAGGGCAGCGCACCTCACCGCCGGCACACCCGAACTCGCCGCCTACGCAGCTGTCTCCACCGCCGCGACCGCTCAGGTCCTCGCGACACTGAGCAGATGGGGCTGGCCGCCTCCGACCCACCCTGCGGCCCGCGACGCAGCCTGGCTGCTCCTCCAACACTCCGACACCGAGGCCGAGACCCGCCGCGACCTTCTCCGTGACATGGCGGACGCCTGGGAACATCGCGGAGCAGATCCTCGGCATCTGGCGCTTCTGACCGACCGGGACCGTTCCCTGCGCGGCGAGGAGCAGCGGTACGGAACATTCGTCCTCGTCCGTGACGATCGCCCGTGCTTCCTTTACCCCACCGTCGAAATCAGCAAGGTCGACGATGAGCGGCAGCGAATCGGGCTGCCGACTCTGGCCGAAGACACGCCCTACGCCTACTGCCCGATCACCCCCTACCGGCAGGCCCGCAGCGCACCCGTCAACCCACCGGCACCGGCCACCATCGCCGTCCTGCCGCCACCACGCACCCCGCAGCCGACGACGCACAGTTCCGCGGAAGACTCCGCCAACCGTCACGGTGTCTACCTTGCGGCGACACTGCGTGACCGGGAGGAGATCCGGCGCGTCCGCGCCCGCATGCCACTGCCCCTGGAATCCACCGCTCGCTGGATCGATCTCGACCCCCTCACGCGACCCAGCAGTCAGTTCGACGCGGGCATCGTCCTCAACCAGCTCGCGGCCCAACTCTGCATCGACGACATCGCCCGCGCCCGACTTCTCCTCGCCTACCCGCTCAGCCGGCGCAGCGACGGCGTCACGACCGAGATCGGCTGTGCACTCGCCTACGGCAAACCCGTGATCATCGCCAAGGGCTCACCGCAGTGCAGCTTCGACATGCTGCCGTCCGTCACAATCAGTAATGACATAGACAGTGCCCTGGCAGCAGCATGTCGTGCGCTTACCGACGCGGCCTGAGGCGGCCCGTCAGGCCGACGCGCTTCAGTAGGAGACCTGGACGGGGATGTCGAAAGGCGCGAATCTCGGCGACTGCGGCGTGTTCGACGACGCGGGCGGCGGTGGTGCCGACTCGGCCGCGAGTTCGGCGTGCTCCAGCGGCGTGAGGACGCCCAACGCAGTGCGATCCTCCAGCGGCAGGAAATCCAGCGCCAGCCGCCTGACCACATAGTCGATGATCGACAGAGCTCGCGGGATCTCCGGATCGTCCGTCATTCCCGCGGGCTCGAACCGCAGGTCAGCGAACTGCCGAACGTATGTCGCCAGCGGCACTCCGTGTGCCAGACCGGTCGAGATCGCCGACGAGACGGTCTCGGTCATTCCACGCAAGGTGGATCCCTGCTTCGCCATGATCAGATTGACGTCCGCCAGCGAACCGTCGGTATGCAGAGACGCGATGATGAAGCCGTAGGCGCCCCCAACCGTGAAGGCTCTCGTCATGGACTGACGATGGCGTGGCGCCCGCYGTGCCACGCCACTGGGCGTACGGGTTCCCATCGTCGACGTCGCGTCAACCACGGCGCGTTCCTCTCGATCGACATGTTCATTCTGACGAGCTACATCCAGTAATGATCACAACAGATAGCGTCACTACATAGCGAGGGGCGCCAGATGTTGTGGTGCGGCCGAGAGGTCAGCATAGGGCAACGGTCATCCCCTCTCGACGTCGAGGCTCGGCGTGTCCGACTTCTTCCGACCGCGCCAGTCGCGACCCGCCCACATCGGGGGCTCGCGCCCGCATGTCTCAGCCACGAGCCCGGGGGAGGCGAAGAGGAACCGAGGCTTTGCGAGACCGGCCCCGCCGACTTCTCCGGCGATGAATCCAGCCTGCTTCGCGGGAGCCTCGACGCGTCCGCTGCGACAGGCACTCACCTCTCACCAGTGAGTCGCCCTGCAGGCCCGGTCGCGCTGGAAGTAACGCGGCCCGGCTCCGCTGTTTACGCAGGTGGAGGCCCTTTTCGGTACCGAAGAACTTCTTCGCAGTACGGGGAATGACTCATGTCGCCAGGTCGCGGACAGTGACAGGACCTTTACAACCGCCGAAACCTTTTGGAAGCCTCAGGGCAGGGCTTCGGCACCGTCCGTCCGGAGGCAAAGTCCATGCAGCATCCGCATGAGCCCTTCGCCCGGCTGTCCGCTGCCCTGCGCCTCGCTGGCGCGAGTTCAGCCCCCACGCCACCTCAGAGTGATCTTTTTCTGGATCCCGGTGCGCTGCGCGGCTGGGTGGAACGACGCTTCGCGGACGAGGTGGGCCGAGTCCGGGTCGCGGGCACGCTTGACCGCCGTCTGGTCTTCGTCGAACGGCTCGACGATCGGTGGGTCGTCGCGGATCTGTCCGGTCAGCCGCACTGTTCCCGGGCCTGGCCCCCGTGGGCGCGAGAGTCGGTCGTCATCGAAGATCCAGGATCGTCGCTGTCATTGGCCATGCTGGCCGAGGATGCCGTGCGCCGGCTGTCGCGTCCCAATGTTCTCCTGGCGGCGCTCTATCACCCGGAGACGTTTCCGCTGCCGCGGTTCCCGCTGGGCATCAGCACGGTGGCGCGCGCGGGCCGGGGAACGCTGCTCGGCACGGTGTCGCTGGCAGACATGCAGCTCGGTCTCCCCCTCGACGACCTGATCGCTCGCGTCGAGGCGGACCGGCCGGACGTCCTCGGGGTCTCCGCGACGTTCGGCCAGTACGACCTGCTCACCCGCCTGCTGGAGGTGGTCTACGCCAACGTTGATCCGCCGCTCGTCGTCGCCGGTGGCAGTCTCACCGCCAGGGTCGAGCGGGTTCTGCTGGACCGGTTTCCCCAGTTGCTGGTCGCCAGGGCGGGTGGGGAAGCGACGATCAGCGCCCTGCTGGCGCACTGGCACGGCGACGGCGGCCTCGACGAGGTCCCCGCGCTCGGCTACGTGGGAGCGCCCCGTGGGGGCGGGCTGGCGGTCGGACGGCGGCGAACCGCGAAACCCGTCGTCCGGGACGTGACAGCGGATGTCGTTCCCGAGCTCGATCTGCTGCCGGCGACGTTGGACCGTCACGGTGTCGCACAGTTGGAGACCAGCCGGGGCTGTACCAGCTACTGCTCGTTCTGCCCCCGCGATCACAAGGGAGCCTGGTCGGGTGCCGGTGTCGAGCGGCTGCCGTGGCTGCTGGGCGAGCTGGGCGCGGTCTTCGACCGCTACCCGCGGGTGTCGCGGACGTTGTACCTGGTCGACGAGGAGTTCCTCGGCCGCGGCCCCGATGCCCCGGGCCGGGCGCTGCGGCTAGCCGGTCTGCTGCGCGGGGCGGGCTTCGGCTGGGAGTCCAGCTGCCGCATCGACCAGGTCGTCGACCCGGACCGGGACCTCGGTTGGCATGCCGAGCGCGCCGAGATGTGGCGGATGCTGGTCGCCTGGGGTCTGCGGCGGATGCTGTTGGGTGTCGAGTCCGGGGTGGACAGCGTCCTGGAGCGGTTCGCGAAGGGGACGACCGGCGACCAGAACGTGCTGGCRGTCCGGACCCTGTCCGCGCTCGGCGTGCCGACCCGGTTCACCTACATCACCTTCGACCCGCTGATGACCCTCGACGAGCTGAAAGCCACCCACGCCTTCCAGGGGCGCACAGACCTGCTCCTGGCCCCGCAACCGGATATTCCCGCCGCCGAGGTCGCGCGCGGAGTGCGGGACGGCCGCTTCGTCGCGACGGCCAGCGCGGGCATGCCGTTCTACCGGGGGATCTCCTACCTGCTGGTCGGCATGGAATGCCTGATCGGCGCCGCCTACACCCGCCAGGTCCAGCGGGCCGGTCTCACCGGGGCGGTGACGCCGTCGATGGGGCGGGTGGAGGCCCGCTACGCGGACTGGCGGATCGGGGTCGCCGCCGGCTGGGCGCAACGCTGGGTCGACCGGCACTTTGCCCTCGACTACACCTTCAAGTCGACGGAGAAAATCCTCGACGGCGAGCCGCGCCGCCTGATCCGCGAGGCCCGTAGGGTGCTGAAGGACGCAAGCTACCTGCTACTCGGCGACCTGATCGCCGAAATCGACACCCAGCCGCCACATCATGATCCGACGGCCGAGGCCGTCCTGGACGCCCGGATCTGGCAGCGACTCGAAAGGCGCCTCGCCTTGCTGCGGGGCGAGCTCGCGGCCACCGTGCGCGACCTGCTCMCCGYCCTCGACCRYGAGCACGMRGMGCTKCTCRCSRYCGARYACCGGCGATGGTCSGCGGCCAGCGGMTGGRCRCTGATCAACGCGGYGGACTCCTGTGCCASCTGACCCKCSGRCCCGYGSSSGRTCAGGCGCCGGWCTTCTCCGGGATSGGCACCCAGTTGAACTCSGGGCAGAACCGGGCGTAGGTCACCAGCTTCCACGCGGCGTACTCCTCCAACCGGCCGGTCTGGCGCAGCAGGTGCTTGACCCAGGTGTGGCAGACCCGCTCGTCATGGCTCATCGCGG
>NZ_MRUJ01000231.1:0-2348 GCF_002099325.1 Frankia sp. KB5
GACCCCACCATCCCCCGCAGGCCAGCAGGACATCTTCACCCTCGCCGCCGACCACCACGCCAGCATTCTGATCAACAAACCACTCGGGCAAGGCCTGCTCACCGGTAAGTACGACCCGCGCCGCCCACCCCGCTTCAGCGACGGGGATCACCGGCAACGCAAACGCTGGTACACCCCCGACGCACTCACGCTCGTCGACCGCCGGCTCGCACCCCTACGCGAACGGTTCGGCCCGTCGACCCGCGACCTGGTCAGGGTGGTGCTGGCCTACAGCCTTCAGCGCGCTGACAACGCGGCCGTGCTCGTCGGCTTCACCACCCCCGACCAGATCCGCGAGAACCTCACCGTCTTCGACACACCCCTGTCCGCCGACGACCTGGCCCTCGTCCGCGCCACCCTCAGCGACCTCCAGCAGGACCTCGACGCAGGCGGCGAGGTCTTCCTTGACGAAACGGCCCCACCCGCATGAACCCGCAGCAGTCCCTGTTCCCCAGCACGACTACGCCGGCCGCCTCTGCGTCCACGACCGAGCTGCGGCTGGTCACGTTCAATGCCCAGCACGCCGCACCCGACCGGGCCCGCCGCCAAGCCGCCTGGCTCAGCCAGCAACCCGACGCGGACATCGTCGTGCTCACCGAAGTCGGTCACGGACCTGGCGGCCATGCCCTCCTCGATGCGCTCGTCCGGCACGGCTACACCCACCTCCACGCCCCACGACCCGACCTGCCCGACTACAGCACCGCCATCGCCTCACGCACAGCCCTCGAACCCGTCGAGACCCCCATCGATGTCCTGCCCCACCGCGCCCCCGCCGCGGACCTGCACATCGCAGGGCAACGGATGCGGCTCCTCGGCCTCTACGTCCCCTCCCGCGGACCGGCCGCCCGCCGCAACGAGAACAAACGCGCCTTCCAACACGCCGTCACCAAGGCTCTCCCCGGCCTCCTCACCGGATTTGAGGGCTCCGTCATCGTGACTGGCGATCTCAATGTCGTCGAGCCGGGACACGTCCCTCACTACCYGGTCTTCGGCCGCTGGGAGTACGACTTCTACCGCTCCTTCACCGACACCGGCCTCACCGACACCTACCGGGCAATGYAYCCCAACACGCCAGGCCACAGCTGGTACGGGCGCGGAGGCAACGGCTACCGCTTCGACCACATCTTCTTCACCGCCGACCGGTTCGACCTGATCAGCTGCGACTACCTTCACGCTCCCCGCCAACAAGGACTCAGCGACCATGCTGCCTTATGCCWCACCGCGCGGCCCAGAATACCCAGACCATTCGGGGGGAAGACAGTATGATCGACCACGTTATGCTTGTTACCGGGAACACAGGTAAGGCTCGTGAGTACGCCAGCCTTCTAGGAATAGAGGTTTCCGCGACCAGTGTGGACCTCATCGAGATCCAGTCCCTCGACGTTGCGAAGGTAGTAGAACGCAAAGCCGAGGACGTCTACGCAAAGGTGCGAAGCCCGGTAATCGTGGACGACACTGGACTGACACTGAGCRCATGGAACGGCCTCCCAGGCGCTCTCGTTGCATGGTTCCTCGACACCGTCGGCGTTCAGGGTATCCTGGATATGGTGGCAGGCGTATCCGATCGCGGTGCCACCGTGACGACCGCTATCGGCTACGCCGATGAAACCGGCATCCATGTCTTCACCGGCACTGTCCATGGGAGCTTGACCACCGAGCCGCGCGGCAGCGGCGGTTTTGGCTACGATGCCATCTTCGTGCCCACCGGCAGCGCCTTCACCTTTGCGGAGATGTCGAGCGAGCAGAAGAACGCGATCTCACATCGCCGCCTGGCAGCCGACGCCCTCCGCGAGTACCTCGGKCTCCCCGGCTGCTGACCTCAGCCCGCGTGCTCGAATCGCGATCCCGTCGTGGGAGATCCCACTGTGCGCGTATCGGCCCGCGGCTACTCTTGCCGACTTGGCTTGGCGGTCATGACGGCGCTCCTCGTTTGCCCAGCGCGGTAGGTTCCGCTCCCGACCTGTGCCCGCCGCCGGCCAGAACGTGAGGGTCACCGATGCGCTGCACTGGGCAGCTCGCCACTGGATGCACGGCTCTCGTTGGTCCGGATGGGCTAGCACAGCGGACCGCTGTGCTAGCCCATCCGGACCAACGGAGCTAGTTCTTCTGAGTCATTTCGCGCTGGGATGCCGATCGGACTGCAAAGTTAGAACGCCACAAATCGCTGCCACCGGAGTAGTCCTAGACGGTGAGGGTCATCTGAGGGCTACCCGTCCGGGCGGGTGACCGCCCTGCGTGGAACGGCCTGCGAGGTGGAGCACTGTGGACGGGACTCGTCGGTCTGAACGGCGCCGCGGTACACGGCCGCG
>NZ_MRUJ01000232.1:0-5046 GCF_002099325.1 Frankia sp. KB5
TGGTACGTCTACCGGTGCAGCTCGGGCGGTGAGCAGGACGCTTTGTATCGGGCGCCGGTATGGATTCCGGACGCGGCAGCAGCGCCCGCGCCGGACCCGGAAGCGCTGGCGGAGCAAGCGCGCAACCAGCTGCGGCTTCCGGGCCCACAGATCGTAATGAACCCGTTGGTGGATCAGCTGGTGGGGTTGCCGACGTGGCTGTGGCTGGACGCGGCAGGGTGGAATCAGGTGGCGGCGACRGCRGCGGCGGGCGGGGTKTCGGTSACTGCSGTCGCSAAGCCSGYGCAGGTGACCTGGTCRCTCGGSGACGGCGGRACCGTGACGTGTACCGGTCCGGGCACRCCGTWCCCGSMYGGSGCYGATCCGAAGAGCGYGTCGCCGGACTGCGGCTACACCTACCGYCACCGYTCGCTGGACRCGSCGGGYGGGASGKTCRCGGTGACSGCGACGGTGCGYTGGGACGTGACCTGGGCCGGCGCCGGYCAGGCGGGGGCSTTCCCGGGKCTGACGACCGTGTCGACGACGSMGGCSMGGGTGATCGAYGTTCCCGCGCTCACGASAGGCGGTGGCTGATGACGACCATGATCGATAYGGCCCGGCGAGCCGCTGGGGCATGCCCACGCCGTGGGGGCGCGGCGGGGAGGTGTCGTGGTGAGCGCCCCGTCGTCGGCGCCGCGTACCGCCGGCGCGGAGCGTGGCGCCCGACATGGCGGTGCGGCGCCGGCCGCGCGRCTGACCGGTGGTCCGCGGCGGCGGCGCCGGCTGCCGTATCTCCTTCTCGGGGTGGTGCTCGTGATCGGCTGCGCCGCCGCGGGTCTGCTTGTGGGTGCCCGTGTGGGGTCGCGGGCACCGGTGTTGGTGCTGGCCCGTCCGGTCGCGGTGGGCCAGGTCCTGGTGGCGGCCGATGTGCGGGAGGTGCGGATCTCCGCCGACGGCCTCGACACGATCCCGGCGGGGTCGAAGGACACGGTGCTGGGTCGGCCGGTGGCCTTCAGCCTTCCGGCGGGCACGGTGCTCAGCCGGGTGGCGGTGGGTGCCGCGCAGGTCCCGGCGCGGGGGGAGGCGATCGCGGCGGTGGCGTTGAAGGCCGGTCAGTTCCCCACCGGCTTGTCGGCCGGTTCGCGGGTGGTGGTGGTTGTCGCTCCTGCGGCCAGTGCGGTGTCGACCGCCGGGTCCGCGGGTGCGGCTCGTTCGTGGCCGGCGACGGTCGTGGCCGTGGTGGCGGCGGATACCGATCAGACGACGGTGGTGTCGCTTCAGCTCGCTGAGGCCGATGCCCGTGCGCTGGCGGCGGCGCCGGCCGGGCAGGTCGGTGTCGTGACGGTCAATGGAACGGGTGGGTGACCCGGTTTTGATCATCGCGGTGGGTTCGTTGAAAGGCAGTCCGGGGGCGACGACCTTGGCGCTGGCGTTGGCGGATCGCTGGCCGGCGGGCGGCGGGGAGCCGCTGGTGGTGGAGGCCGACCCGGCAGGGGGCGACCTCGGTGCCCGGTTCGGGTTGCTGGCGGGTGGGCGGGGGCTGGTCACGCTCGCCGCTGCCGGCCGCCGCGGCGGGCGGGCACGGCCGGTCGACGACCACGTGCATGAGCTGCCTGGCGGCCTTCAGGTGATCCCGGCCCCCGCCGGTGCCGAGCAGGCCAGTCAGGTACTCGGCGAGTTGGACGGTGGGGGCTGGTCACTGCTGTGGTCGGCGGCGCGGACAGGCGGGCGGACGGTGATCGTGGACTGTGGCCGCCTCGATCCGCACTCGCCCACGGCGCCGGCGTTGCGGGCGGCGGACGTGCTGTTGCTCGTGGGACGGGCCCGAGACGAAGAGCTGGCGCATCTGGCGGCGCGGATGCAGGTGGTGCAGGGCTGGGGCGTGCCGGACTGGTATGTCGTTGTCGTCGCCCAGCCCCATCAGGCGCCGGAGTACCGGGTGCGGGAGATCGCCCGGGTGCTGGGTTCGCGGGCGCTGGGTCCGGTGCCCTACGACACCACGGCCGCGGAGGTGCTCGCCGGTCGTCGCCAGACCCGCACCGGGATCGGCCGGTCAAAGCTCGGCCGGACCGTGGCGGGCATGGCCGACCATCTCGCCGCCACCGCGCCGGCCGGCGCGGAACGCCCGGCGTTGGGCGGGTTCGAGGGCCGTGCCGCGTTGCCGGCAGCCCCGACGCGGGCGGGGCGGCGATGACGGTCCCGTCCTGGCCCGATAACCCGCGCCGTCCAGCGCCGGGGAACGGGGCGGTCTGGCCCGGTCCGCTCGCCCCCTGGGACGGTGGCAGTGGAAGTCCGGCCGCGCCGACTGATCTTCCAGGCCGGGCCACCGGGTCGGCGGCCGACGCGCTGCGCGTCCGGCTACGCGAGGGGCTGCGAGCGGCGCTCGCGCGGCGGCTGCGCGCGGACGAGGACGCAGGCTCCCCGCCGTTGACCGCCGACGAGCGGCAGGCGTTCGCGTTGTCGGTGCTCGTCGATCTGACCGAGGCGCACACCAGCGCCGAACTCGCCCGCGGTGCGGGGGTCCTGACGCCCGGAGACGAGCAGCGTGTCCTCCACGAGGTTCTCGCCGAGGTCCTCGGGCTCGGCGGGCTCGAACCGCTCCTGGCCGACCCATCGATCGAGAACATCAACATCAACGGGGATCGGGTGTTCATCCGCCGGGCCGACGGGTCCCGGCAGCGGCTGCCAGCGATCACCGACTCGGACACCCAGCTGGTCGGGCTGATCAGGGACCTGGCGGCGCACGCCGGGGTGGAGGAACGCCGCTGGGATCGCGGCGCCCCCATGGTCAACTTCCATTTGGCCGACAAGAGCCGCGTGTTCGCGGTCATGGCCGTGACGCAGCGACCAAGTGTGTCCATCCGCCGGCACCGGTTCCGCCACGTCACCCTGTCCGCGTTGCGCGCCAGCGGCACGATCGACTACGGGCTGGAGGCGCTGCTCGGCGCGCTGGTCAGGGCACGGAAGAACATCGTGGTCGCCGGGGGGACGGCGATCGGGAAGACGACGATGCTGCTCGCGCTCGCCGACCAGATCCCGCCCAGCGAACGGCTGGTCACGGTCGAGGACGTCTACGAGCTGGGGTTGGACGCCGACGAGCGGGCCCACCCGGACGTGGTCGCGATGCAGGTTCGCGAACCCAACACCGAAGGCGAAGGCGCGATCTCCGCTTCCGATCTTGTCCGGGCCGCGCTGCGGATGTCCCCAGACAGGGTGATCGTCGGGGAGGTGAGGGGCAGCGAGGTGATCCCGATGCTCAACGCCATGAGCCAGGGCAACGACGGCTCGATGACCACCCTGCACTCCTCGACCAGCCGCGGCGTGTTCACCCGCCTGGCCAGCTACGCCGTGCAAGGCCCGGAACGGCTTCCCGTCGAGGCGACAAACTTGCTGATTGCCTCGGCGATCCACGTCGTCGTCCACCTGGCCGAGCCCCGCGGGGAACGCGGCCGGCGGGTCGTGTCGTCGGTGCGGGAGGTCGTGGACGCCGACGGCACCCAGGTGGTCACTAACGAGCTGTATCGGCCCGGCCCCGACAGGCGTGGCATGCCGGCGGCCCCGCCGACCGGTGAGCTTCTCGACGACCTGATCGACGCCGGGTTGGACCCGGACCTGCTGTCGCAGGGGTGGTGGGGATGACCGGCCTGTTCGGCCTGCTCGGCCTCGGGGTGGGCRCGGGCCTGCTGCTGATCGTCTACGGCTGGCGTGGGCCCGACGACGATGCCGGCCGTCCTCGTCGCAGGCTGGTGCTGCCCCAGCCGTGGCGGACGAACCCGCGGTTCGGCCGGTGGGCCRCCGCCGCKGYGGCGGCMGGGATCGTCGCGGGCRCGGTGACGGGCTGGGTCGTSGGCGGRCTRYTGATCGCSATGGCSGTGTAYGGGCTGCCGCGGATGCTGGGCCCAGACCGGGAACAGGCACGGCAGGTCGCCCGCACCCAGGGCATCGCGGTGTGGGCCGAGCAGCTACGTGACACCCTTGCCGCCGCGGCCGGGCTGGAGCAGGCGATCGTGGCGACCGCGCCCGCCGCSCYGGCKGCGATCCGCGACGAGATCGCCCTGCTGGCYGCCCGCGTCGAACGYCGCGAGCGGCTCGGTCCGGCGCTGCGCGCGCTGGCSGACGACCTGGATGACCCRCTGGCCGATCTYGTGATCGGCGCGCTGATCCTGGCCAGYGAGYATCAGGCMCGGCAGCTGTCYGGGCTRCTSGGCCAGCTCGCGGCCACGGCCCGYGCCCAGGTCGACATGCTGGGCCGCATCGAGGTCGGCCGTGCCCGGATGCGCACCACGATGCGGGTCGTCGTCGTGACCTCRCTGGTGTTCGCCGGCGGGCTCATGATCTTCAACCGTGCGTTCCTGGAGCCATACAGCACCGCTACCGGGCAAGTAGTCCTTCTCGCCGTTGGGGCGATCTTCGTCGCCGGGTTCGGGTGGCTGAAGCGCATGTCGAAGATTGAGAACCCGGCCCGCTTCTTGCAAGGCGATGAGGCAGCGGCGACGGTGGCAGCGGTTCCCGCGATGGGGCGGGTGCCGTGATGAGTGTGTTGTTGATGTTCCTGGCGGCCGGGGTCGGGGTCGGTCTGTGGGCGCTGGCCGTGTGGCTGTTCCCGCCGCGGCCGTCGCTGGAGGAAGTGCTGGCTCGGCTGGACCCCGCCCCTGCGGAACCCGCCGCTATCGCGGCGGTGGTGCCGGTGGAGCAGGACGGCTGGGCCGTACGGGTGGGCGGGCCGTTCGTTGGTGTTCTGCGCGCGGCGGGTCTGCCCACCGTGGCGCTGCGCCAGGACCTGACGGCGCTCGGCCGCTCCGTCGAGACCCACTTGGCGGAGAAAGCCACCGCGGGCCTCGCCGGTCTCCTCTTCCCCTCGGTCGTCGGACTCGCCTTCGCCGCGGGAGGCCGACCGTTTCCCCCGGCGGTGCCGGTCGCGCTCGCGTTGTTCCTCGCGGTCGGCGGCTTCCTGCTGCCCGACCTCACTGTGAAAGCCGAGGCCGACCGTCAGCGCCGGGCCTTCCGGCACGCGCTGTCGGCCTACCTGTCCCTGATCCAGGTTCTCCTCGCCGGCGGTGCGGGTGT
>NZ_MRUJ01000233.1:0-16983 GCF_002099325.1 Frankia sp. KB5
CGGGCGCGCTCGCCCTGGTCGACCCCGAGTCCAACCGGGCCGCCGCGCTGGCCCGGCCGCACCCCGCGGACCTGCCCATGGTCCAGATCGTCGACCTCGAACGTCTCGTCTGCGGTTGGCTGGCTCCGGCCAGCCGCCCGCAGTCCGAGCGGCACCTCCGTGAGCAGATGATGGTCGATCCGCTGCACACCCTGCGCGGGATGTGCTGGCTCATGGCGATGTGGGTCGTCGCGATACATCTCCGGACGGGACGACAGCCGACCGCCGTCGTCGCCGACCTGGCGTTCCCGGGGATCTGGCGAGGACCGGAGGCCCCGAAAAACGCCCAGCTCTGGGAGAACCTCGCCGGGCGGATTCGGCTCGGCGTCCTCGCCGCTCTCACCAGCGACGCGGCGACCGACGAACAGTTTCGCGAGGCGCTGCGCCATCCCGCCGACATCACGTCGATTCTGGTGCATTACGCCCTGCCCATGATGGCGGGCCTGCACCGGCAAATGCTCGACAACGGCGTGGATCCGAAGGAGATGGCGGGCACGTTGGCGCTCTACACCGTAGACCCGCAGGAACGGACCACCGCCTGCTTCCGCCCGCTGACCTGATCAGCGGCCGTCACCCCCGGGCTGCGTCTTGCGGGTCGGCGAAGGACGCGGGCCACGAGCCGCGGCGGCCGAACGCGCCGCGGAACCGAGGCGTAGCGACGGTGCGGCACGCAGGGGCGCATTCGGCCGGGCCGACCGGGCCGGGGTGGCCAGCGACCCCGGGCTCGGCACGGGCGACGCCGGACCCGGGACGGGCGACGCCGGACCCGGGACGGGCGACGCCGGACCCGGGACGGGCGACGCCGCGGAGAGGACGGGAACGGCCGAAGCGGCGGGCCCCACCGCAACCGCGGGGACGGTCTGGTCGGCGGCGTCGATGTAGACGACGCGGGTACTACCGCCGTGTCCGTGGATGGCAAGCAGCGTCTCCATCGTCGGATAGATCCCGATGGAATCGTGTTCGGAGTCCCACCACAGCACGCAGGTGCCGTCGGGGGCCTGCGCCCCGAACGCGACCGCACCCGTCCCGGAGACGCCGGAGACGTCAACGTCACGCTCCAGCTGAAACCGCCGCACCTGGCGAGCGGACATCGCCACGACCTCCTCACGGGGCACCGTACCGTACCCGTAGGCATCGCCCGCGATCCGGCTGGCGCAGCCGACTCAGCGCCGTCGCCGACCTCGTGCCTCGCAACCAGCGGGGCGTCGCGGCTCGGCCGGATCGACCGGCCGATGCTACCTCTCAGGCGGACTTCGGCCGGTTGGCCCACGGTAGCCGGCAATGTCGGGGTGGGTCATCCGTATGCCGTCGTGGCAGCGCGAGGGTGATCCCAGCACGCGGTAGCTCCACGCGGTAGCTCGCGGGTGGACCGGATGTGTCCGGGCGCGGGGACACCGCCCGAGCATGACGGTCACCTGGCCCGATGCACGGTCACCGCGGAGGCGGGCCGGTCCGCCGGCGGTCCGAGATATCGGTCATAGCCGGTCTCATTCCGTAGCCGACGGGCCAGGAACGCGACCGTACTCAGAGCGTTGATGATGTTCCGTGACGACGGCAACGGCGGCACTTCGGCCGCCACGCGGCCCTAACCCGATCCGGAACCCTGCCCCGCTCTGGCAACCGGACTGCCGCGGCGCGCGGACGCCTCACCCAACAGCTCGGCAATCTCCTCCACACAGCCGCCACAGCCCGTCCCGGCATCACATCGCTCGCCGACGGCGTCAACGTCGCAGGCACCCGAGGCGATCACGTTGCGTAGCAACCGGTCGGACACCGCGAAGCACGAACAGACGAGCACCGCACCTCACCACGCCCGAGACAGCCAGCACGCGGACGGCCAAGCGGCAGTTCGCGACCCTGTCGATCCGTCGATCTGTCGATGATCCTTCGACCCCGTGGAGCGGTCGACCCCGTGGAGCGGCCTTAGCTAAGGCTTCCCTAAGCAGAGGATGCCATGGGCCACCCGCCGCAGGCAAGACAGTCGCGCATCCGCGACATCATCGTGGCACTGGGCCGGAAATCGGCCGGACCCGACAGTCCCGCCGGGCCCGAGATCCGGCCGGACTGCAGATCGGCCGGATCAGCCGAGATCCGGCTCGCCCAGAATCAGCTGTCGGGCCACGGAACGATCTCGACCCGACGGTTGGCCGCCCGTCCCCGAGGCGTGGCGTTGTCGGCCACCGGCCACCGGGAACCGAACCCGGCGACGCGTATGAGGTCGGGACGTACGCCCCGGTCCGTCAGGTAGTCGGCAATCACCTGGGCCCGGTCCAGAGACAACGCCTGATTGAGGGTCGCCGACCCGGAGGCGTCGGCGTGGCCGCCGACCAGGACCACGACCCGGCCGGCGCGCAGCGCCGCCGCCACCCGGTCAAGCCAAAGGCGGGCCGGGGGGCTCAGCGTTGCTGCGCCGACCGGGAACGTCACGTTCCGAGCGTCGAGGGCGGCGCGTAGGGCCGCGAGGGCCCCGGCATCGGAGGTGGACTTCGCCGCCGCGGCGGCAGGCTTCTCGCGCGGGACGACAAGCCGGTTGTCCAGGGTGGCATCGGGGACGGTGGTACCGGCCGCTGCCAGCACCTGGGCGCCGAGGCGCCGCCTCGTGGCCTCGTCGGGGGCACTGCCGGCCACCGCCACGGTCGTCCCGGAGACCGTGACCGAGTGGCTCCCGGGAAAACCGCGCAGCGCCGCCGCGACGGCGGCCACCACCTCCACCGGCGGCTCCGCCACGGCCGGGTCGACCCGGACCTCACCGGTCACCGAGCCGCCGCTCGCGTCCGCCACGGCAGCGAGCAACGCGGCACGGCTCGCCCGGTCGGGCACGGTCGCCGTGATCGACAGTCCTCGGCCGGCCACAGCGAGCACCAGGGGGCGCGCAGGTTCGGTCGCGATGACCACGTCGTCGCCGAGACGCGCGGAGGTCGTGCCGGCGACCGCGGCCGAGGCTCGCGCCTGTTCGGCGGCGGCGGCACTCGGGAAACGACCGGTGACAACCGCCTCACGCCCCTCGACGTGAACCTGGGCGTGCACGCCGCCGGTGGACCGGACCGCCGCGGTCGCCCGGGCTGCGAGATCATCCTCAATGGGACCGCGGCGCAGGGCGAACGCGACAAGGGCAAGCAGCAACCACGCCAGCACGAGTGCGATGGCGAAGGCGACCGGGCGCGGACGTTGCAGACGCACGGTCGTGGACAGGGACATCGATCGGACTCCGAGCGGGATCGGACCGGACGCGGGATCTTCGAGGTGGCGCTGATCGTCGGGACAGGGCCGATCTTCGAGGTGGTGTGGGGAGAGGGGTGCCGCAAGGTCGGACGCGGCCGGGAAAACCGCTGTCCCGCAACTTTCGCACATCGGTCCCAGAAGTAACGCATCGGGGCGAAAGATGCACCCACCTGGGGAGCCACACCAGGCCGACAGCGGTCGGATCGGCACCGGTCGGATCGGCACCGGCCACCCACCGCGATCAGTTCGCGTGCGCTCCATCGGCTCGCGCCACCGGTGTGACCCGCATCGCCATGCTGGAGGTGGCCGGCGGGGCGGGCGGAGGCACCGGTGACGGCGGCGGCGCCAGTGAAGACGGCGGCGGCGCCAGTGAAGACGGCGGCGGCGCCAGTGAAGACGGCGGCGGCGCCAGTGAAGACGGCGGCGGAGACGGCAGTGGCACGGACACCGGTGCCAGCGCGTTCGGCGCAAGCTGCGATCCGGCTCCCGGCACGGCCGGGAGCCCAGCGGCACTCCCCACGAAACCGACCCGGGACCGCCACCCGGCGACGAGCGCGACCGCACCGGCGGCGCCGCCCAGGACCGCCCATCCGGCGACCGCGTCCAGGAGATAGTGGTTCGACGTCGACATGACGACGAACAGGGTCGCCGCCGGATAAAGCGCGCCGAGTACCCGGACCAGCGGTCGGCGCCCGAAGCGCACCAGCAGGAAACCGCACCACAACGACCATGCGCAGTGCAGCGACGGGAGCGCGGCGTACTGGTTCGTCAGTCCCTCCAGCCCGTCCGGGGCGGCGCTCGCGCTACCGCTCCACCATCCCCAGCCCTCGAAGTGGGACATGGTGTCGACATAGGACGTGCCGGTGAGCAACCGGGGCGGGGCGGTCGGGAACAGGAAGAACCCGACCAGGCAGATCAGAGTGGTGATCACCAGCGTCCAGCGGGCCTGAGCGTACCGGGGGGGGTGCCGACGATRCATCCACACCAGCAGGGCCGGCGTCACGACGAAGTGCAGCGTCGCGTAGTAGTAACAACAGACGACCGCCAGCACCGGTACACTCTGCAACCAGCGGTTGAGCCCGAGCTCGGGATCGAGATGCAGGAAGGTCTCCAGGCGCAGGAGATCGTGGCCCATCCGCATCGCCTCGCCGGTGGAGGCGTCGGCCACGGCACGGGTGCCGGTGTAGGAGTAGTACAGGATCACCAGCATCAGCACCTCGACCCACCAGACCAGCAGGCCGGTGGTCTGGTTGCGCAAGCGCCTCACTATGCACCTCTCGAACGTCGCACCCGCACGAGACGCCGCGCCCGCGCGCCTCGACGCCCTCGGGCAGGACCGCACGCGCGAACGGACCGGCGCACCGACCGTCGCGACGGGCCGGAGCGTCTCGACAGCTCGCTCTCCATACCCTTACTCAACAGCATGAGCCGTTCGCGACCGTCACGGGCCGATCCGTCGTTTACGACACCTCCCCCGGACGGAAATTCACCGCCTGCTCGCCCGCCCGACTCCTCCCCCTGACCGGCTGTCCCCGTCCCGCCACCCCGCCACCGCGCGCCATCCCGCGCCATCCCGCCCCCGCCATAGCGGTGGGAGCGGCCGAGGGCGCACATTGGCGACGCCCGGCACCGAACCGGTCGGGCCGGGCGTCGTCCACGCTGCCGCGGGTGCGAGGCCGCGATCGCCCGGTCAGGCGCCGGCGCCCGCCGCGCCGGTCCTGGGGGTGGCGGTCACGGGCCCGGGCGTGACTGTGCTCACCGCGGAGTCGAGGCTCACCACGGGGGCGAGCTGGTCGGACACCGGCAGCGCGCTGCCCGCCTTCCACGTGGCCCAGGGGACCGACCACGCGTTGCCGAGCTGTGAGGTGTCCGGCGGCCGACCGGTGTTGACGATGTCGATGATGTCACCGAGCCGGGTGAAGTTGTAGAACCACTGGGCGTCGGCGGGTGAGGCGTTCACGCACCCGTGGGAGACGTTGGCTCGCCCCTGGGAGGGCACCGACCAGGGGGCGGAATGCACGTACTGCCCGCCACTGGTGTAGTTGACCGCCCACTGGACCTTCTCGTAGTAGTAGTCCGGATTGCCCTGGGGGATGCCCACGGTGGCCGAGTCCATGATCACTTCGGGTGACTTGCCCAGCACGTTGTGCGGGCCGTCCATGCTCGGCAGACTGGGTCTGCCGAGACTGACCGGCATCGTGCGCAGCAGTTGCCCGTCCCGGAAGACCTTCATCGTGTGGGTGGCCGAGTCGACCTTGGAGACCTGGGCGGAGCCGATGACGAAGTCCATCGCCCGGTCCTTGACCCCGAGCCGGCCCCCGCCCGCGTCGTAGCCGGCGAAGTTAKCCTCGACGTGCACCTTCGTCCCGGGCTTCCAGTACCCCTCCGGTCGCCACATGACGACCCGGTTCGACAGCCAGTTCCACGCGCCGAGGACCGGCGGATCGGTCCGTACGACCAGCCGGCTCTGGACGGCGGCCCGACTGGACGCGGGGGCGCTGAACGTCAGGCTGATCGGCGCGCCGATCCCGACGGTCTGGCCCGCGACCGGCTCCCAGGAGACCTTGAACGACTTCGCCGGGACGCCGGTCACGAAGCTGGTCCGCACCGACGTCGTCCCGGCGATGCCCGTCGCCGGGGACGTTGACGCCTCGACGTCGTACCGCGAGTCGGCGAACAGCCCGCCGGAGGATGTCCAGGTCCGATGATCGGCCGAGAAGGTGCCGGGCATTGTCCCCGGCTCCGTCTTCTCCGACGCGCTCGCCCCCCGGTTGACGGAGACCGCGGCCAGCGGGGCGTTGCCGCGCACGACGATCGGGCTGGTCAGCGCCACCCCGGTAGCGCCGTCCCTCGGCGTGACCGTCACGCTCGCCGCCGGATCCGGGGCGGGGGTGGCCCCGGCCGGCGCCGGTGACGCCCCCCCGCCGGAACAGGCCGCCGCGGACAGCACCGCGGCGAGCAGAAGCGTCCCCCCCGGCCACCGCCGGGGCCGGCGACCAGGCGATTCCGCCGGCCGGGATTCCGGCCTGGCCGAGTGACCCCACCCACGGGAAATACGCGGGGGAATCATTACCGAGCGAGACATGTAATGCCCCCTCCCGAAGACCGCGCCGGCAGCATCGCCGGACGGGAAGCTACGTCCGAACGGTACCCAGAGATCAACCCCACGTACCCTCGATCAGCGTAATCTACGGCGCCAACCGGCAGATCATCACCCGGTGTCGAGCATCTTAATACGGAGAGTAGCACTCTCCAGGCGTCCCACATACACCCCTCCCCTTCTCCCCTTCTGACGCACGAACGCCTTCCCAGGTTGCCCGCCCCGGAGGACATTTCACCGACCACCCGAAACGACGGCCAGAACCCACGGCGATATCAAAGAAGACGCAACCCGTCACCCGCGCAGATGAGTTTCCGCAACCAGAGACGACTGGGCGGTACACGGCACCGCCGGCATGCGGGACCATTGACGTCTCACTGGCTTTCCATTGCCGGAAGCCGCCCGGACGGGCCACCACCGCGTGATCCCACCCCCGCGGTCCACACGGCTCGGAGGGGCACCCAGGCGACAGACCGGGGCGACAGGCCGGGGCGACAGGCCGGGGCGCCGGGCGGCACGACGAACGGCACGAGTCGGGCGCGCGAAACTCACCGTCGGTCCGGGATGTCACCCGGTCCAGCAGAATGGTCGGGCCACGTTCGGCGGTCTCCGGACCGCACCGGTGCCGGCACGACACCGGTGCGGCGCCGGGACGGTCGGACCCACGGCAGGCCGATCGACCCGGTCGGGCGAAAGGCGCACTCCGGACAAGGGAAATGACCGTCCCACGACAGGGAGGCCACATGGCGATCGTTCTCGGGCCCAATCAGTATGGAAAGGCGGAGGTCCGTCTCGTCCACGTGGCGCGGAACGGACCGGTGCACCAGATCACCGATCTGAACGTCTCCACCGCGCTTCGTGGTGACTTCGCCGCCGCGCACCTGTCCGGCGACAATGCGCACGTGCTCACCACGGACGCGCAGAAAAACACCGTCTACGCCTTCGCCCGCGAGCACGGAATCGGCCAGATCGAGGATTTCGCGATCCGGCTGGGTCACCATTTCGCCGGATCCCTCCCGGGGATCGACGGCGCCCGGATAGAAATCGAGCAGTACCGGTGGGACCGCATCCAGGTGGATGGGGTGCCGCACGACCATGCCTTCAGCAGGTCGGCTGGGGAGAAAAGGACGACGGTCGTCACCCTCGACCGTGGCACGGCCTTCGTCGTGTCCGGACTCGCCGGGCTGGTCCTGCTGAAGTCGACCGGCTCGGAATTCTCGGGGTTTCTCCGCGACCGGTACACCACACTGCCCGAGACGACAGACCGCATCCTGGCGACAGAGGTCACCGCCCGCTGGCGCTACGCCCAGTCAGACCTCGACTTCGGGCGGCTGTTCGACGGGGTACGGACGGCTCTGGTCAGCACCTTCGCGAGCCTCCACAGCCTGGCTCTGCAACAGACCCTGTACCGGATGGGCGAGGCGGCGCTGACCGCGCACGCCGACGTCGCCGAAATCCGCCTGTCAATGCCGAACAAACACCACTTTCTGGTTGATCTAGAACCGTTCGGGCTCGATAATCCCAACACGGTCTACTACGCTGCGGACCGGCCGTACGGCAAGATCGAGGGAACGGTCCTGCGCGATGACGCTCCCGACCCGGGGCCGAGCTGGCTGACCCTCCCGGGATTCTGCTGACCGGTGCGGACCCCCGACAGGCGGTGCGGCGTCCCGGACGCCTGTTCACGGGACGCCTGTCCCGGACGCCTGTTCACGGGACGCCTGTCCCGGACGCCTGTCCCGGACGCCTGTTCACGGGACGCCTGTCCCGGACGCCTGTTCACGGGACGCCTGTCCCGGACGCCCGTCCCAGCGGCGCAGCGTAAGGCGGTCGCCGGGCATAAGTGTGAGGGCATGCGCGGCGTCACCGTCGCGCACGGCGAGGGCCGCCATCCCCGCCGAGTCGACGTAGAGCACCGCCTCCCCYGGGCCGACGGAGCCGAAGGTGACCCCCACGGCCAGTTCAGTCATCGGGCCCGCGGCCGCGAGCGGGCCGGCCGCCTGCTCGGCCCCGGTCAGGCGGTCCCGCCGGAGCGGTCGCAGCACCGCCCGACCCGGCGGGCGCAGCCCGGCCGCGCCGAGCAGCGCGCCGGAGGCCGCGAGCTGGACGTTGCCGAACGTGTCGACGAGGACCACCTCGGTCTCCACGGTCCCATCCGGGCGTAGCCGGGCCAGGGCCGCCAGGGGACGGACCAGGGTCGCCGGCTCCACCGGCTCACCGACCTCCTGGAGCGGTGTCCCGCGCGCCAGGGCGGCAGCCACCGGGGCGAAGACGTCCCGGCCGTGGAACGTCGCGGGGGTTGCGGGCCGCACCTCCAGCGTGACCGCGGCCTCGATCCCCCCCAGCCGCTCGGCCGCGGAGATCAGCAGGCCGTTGTCCGGCCCGACCAGGTGACCGCCGACCGCGCGCAGTGCCAGGRCCCGGCGCGACGTGCCCACCCCGGGATCCACCACGGCGAGGTGCACCCCCCGAGGCAGGGAACCCACCGTCTGGGCGAGCACGGCCGCCCCCCGCCGCACGTCCCCCGGCGGCACCAGGTGGGTCACGTCGATGATCCGGGCATCCGGCACCGTCTGCAGGATCACCCCGTGGCAGGCTGCGACGAAGCCGTCGGCGAGTCCGTAGTCAGTGGTGAAGCTGATGCACCTCACCGGCTCAACCTGACGTCAACCCGATGGCTGACGTCAACCCGATGGCCCGGAGACGGACGCCTCGCCGAGCCCGGTGYCGTCCCGGCCCGGTGGGTCCGGATGGCCGTGCACCCAGCCCTCGTCATCCACCCAGCCCTCACTGTCGACCACCCGGTGGGGATCGGCCTCCAGGGCCGGCAGTTCGCCCGCCGCCGGCTGGCCCGGATCGTAGCTGACGGGCCGGTCGCGTTCGGGCGTCGGACCACCGTTGGCGATGACCACCGCGACCCACGGAATGATCACGGCCATCGCGACGGCGACGAACCGTAGCCAGCCGTGGAAGGCGACCACGGCGAGCACGAAGCAGAGCATCCGGAACATCATCGAGAGGAGGTAACGCACCTCCCGCCGATGGATGTCCCACTGCCGCGACCGGGCCGCGGACGTGATCAGGACCGTGTCCTGCCGCCTGAACATCACGCGTACACCTCGATGGCTCTCACTCCCCGACCGGTGCGCCGCCCCGTGCCTCCAAATATCCTCCTCACCGGCGCCCGGGGAAAATGCCGGCGGCCGGCGTGCGACGGTGCGGACCAGGAACCACGGCGTCCGCCGGGCGCCGTGTCGGACGACACCGTGTCAGCTAGCACCATGTCAGCTAGCACCATGTCAGGTGACACCACCTCAAGTGACAACATGTCAAGCAGTATCATGTCAAGTGGCACCATGTCGGACGGGAATCCGGCCCGGATCCGCCGACCGGATGAACAGCCGGTCGTGTGCACCCGTACGGTGCACCAAGCTGTGCCAGAACGTTCATGTAACGGTCGGCTGGCCGTCTGCGGCACGGCTCCATGCCCTGCCACCGTGCTCGTGTGCGCATAGCGGTGATCACCGAGTCGTTCCTCCCCCATGTTGACGGGGTGACGAACACGGTCTGTCGAGTGCTGGAACATCTGCGGGACCGGCAGCACGAGGCGATGGTCATCGCGCCGGCTCCGGCGCCCGCCGCCCGACGCGCGGCGGCGCGCAGCCACGCCGGCGCACCGGTGCTGTGGGCACCGTCGGCTCCCCTACCGGGTTACCCGGCGTTTCGCTTCGCAGTCCCGTGGCCCGGGCTTCCCGCCGCCTTACGGGAGTTCAACCCGGACATCGTCCATCTGGCGGCGCCCGCCGGCCTCGGGGCGCAGGCGGTGTTCGCGGCGCGGCGCCTCGGCATACCGAGCATCGCCGTCTACCAGACGGACATCGCCGCGTTCGCAGCCCGMTACGGGCTGGCCACCGCGGAACGCACGATCTGGCACTGGCTCGCCATCGTACATCGGCTCGCGGCCCGGACCCTCGCGCCGTCCTGGGATGCCGTCGACACCCTCCTGAGCCAGGGCGTGCAACGGGTCGCCCGCTGGAGTCGGGGGGTGGACCTCGAACGTTTCCACCCGGCGCACCGGGACGACGAGCTGCGCCGCCGCCTCGCTCCGAACGGCGAGGTCCTGGTCGGCTACGTCGGCCGGCTGGCCCGGGAGAAGCGGGTGGAGCTGCTCGGAGCGGTGTCCGACATCCCGAACACCCGGCTCGTCGTCGTCGGTGACGGCCCCTCCCGTCCCACCCTGGCCCGGTCGATGCCGAACGCGGCGTTCCTCGGATTCCGCGCCGGGCAGGAGCTCTCGGCCGCGGTCGCGAGCCTCGACGTCTTCGTCCACACCGGCATCCACGAGACATTCTGCCAGGCGGCGCAGGAGGCCAAGGCGAGCGGGGTACCGGTGGTCGCCCCTGCGGCGGGCGGGCTGCTTGACGTTGTCGAGCACGGCCGCACCGGGCTGCACTACACTCCCGGCGACCCCGCGGCCCTGCGGGCGCAGGTCGCGGCCCTGACCGACGACCTCCCTCGTCGGGTGGCGATGGGTGCGGCGGCCCGGGAGTCGGTCGCGGGATGCGGGTGGAGCGCGATCGGCGACGAGCTGCTCGGCCACTACCGTGACGTGCTCGGCACCGGCGGCGGGGCCGGTCGCTTCGGCCGCCTCAGGCACCCCGGCCCGGTCATCGAGGGACGGAGCGGACGGCGGGGCGGACGACGGGACGGATGGGACGCACGCAAGCGGCCCGGGACGGGAAACGACGACGGGTGGTCAGCATGAAGATCGTGCAGGCGGCAAACTTCGTCGCGCCGGCCTCCGGCGGCATCCGGACGACACTGCGCCACCTCGCCGCCGGCTACACCGCGGCGGGCCACGAGGTCGTCCAGATCATTCCGGGCGAGCAGGACGCCGAACTGGTCCGGCCGGATGCCCGCGTGCTCCAACTGCGCGCCCCCCGGCTACCCGGAACCGGTTACCGGATCATCACCGAGCCGTGGCGCGTCGCCGACCTGCTCGACCGGGAACGGCCCGACCGACTCGAGGTCCACGACCGGGCGACCCTGCGTCCACTGGCCCGATGGGCCCGCCGTCGCGGGGTGCCGTCGCTGGTCGTCAGCCACGAGCGGCTCGACCGCCTGCTCGGCACCTGGACACCCGCACCGTTGCGGGGAGTCCTGCCGGTCTCGACAGCCGCGGACCGGGCGAACGCCTCGCTCGCGGCCGCCTTCGACTCCGTCGTGGCGACGACGGCCTGGGCGGCGGCGGAGTTCGTCCGCATCGGCGCCGGCAACCTGCGCCACGTTCCGCTCGGCGTCGAGCTCGACCGTTTCTCCTCCGCCCACCACGACCTGACCCTGCGACGCGCCTTCGCCCGTGACCAGGAGGCGCTGCTGGTGGTGGCCAGCCGGCTGGCACCGGAGAAGCGGGTCGACCTCGCCGTGGACGCGGCAGCTGAACTCGTCCGCCGCCGGGTGCCGGCGCGCCTGGTGATCGCCGGTGACGGGGCCCATCGGGGCCGGCTGGAACGGCATGCGGCCGGGCTGCCGGTGACCTTCCTCGGGTTCGTGGCCGACCGGGAACGGCTCGCCGGCCTGCTGGCGACCGCCGACCTCGCGCTCGCCCCCGGCCCGGTGGAGACCTTCGGGCTGGCCGCTCTGGAGGCGCTCGCCAGCGGCACCCCGGCAGTGGTGCACCACGCCAGCGCGCTCGCCGAACTGATCGTCCCGGGAGTGGGCACGATCGCCGCGGGCAGCGGATTCACGTTCGCCGACGCCGTCGTGGACCTGCTGTCCGCCTCGCCTGCGCAGATCCACGCGCGCCGGATCGCGGCCCGGGCCCGCGCGGAGCAGTTCCCCTGGTCGGCCACGGTCGCGGGCTTCCTTGCCTGCCACGACTCGCCCGGTCCGGCCGCCCCGGGCACGGCCTTCCCGCAGCCACCGGCGCCGCCGCTCGCGGCCTGACTCGCGGCCTGAAAGGCGGGCAGAGCCATGGACTCCGGCACCGGATCCCGGCGGTTCGTCGCGCTGGGCGACAGCATCACGGTCGGCCTCGGCGACGGCGTGACGATGGGACGCGAACACCGCCGCCCCGCGACGGGAGGACGGGGCTTCGCCGCCCGGCTCGCCGCGTGCCTGGGCCCGGCCGGCGCCATGGAATTCACCAATCTGGCCACCACGGGAGCGACCACGCACGACGTGCGTACCCGTCAGCTCCCCGTCGCCCTGTCGCTGGGCCCCCAGATCGCCAGCGTGATCGCCGGCATGAACGACGTGCTGAAACCGACGTTCGATCCGCTGCGGTTACGCCAGGACCTGGTCTGGACGGTGGGCCGACTGCGGGCCGACGGAGTCGTCGTCCTCACCGCTACCATGCCCGATCCCAGCCGGCTGCTCCCGGTGCCGGCGCCGTTCGGCCGGATCCTGAGCGAACGGGTCGAACGGCTCAACGCGGCGGTCCAGGCCGCGGCCCGGACGGACCCCGGAGTGTTGATGGTCGACCTCGGCGGGCACCCTGCGGTGCGCAGCCGGTCCAGCTTCGACGTGGACCGGATCCACCCGGGGCCACGCGGCCACCGCCTGATCGCGCAGGCGTTCGCCCACCGTCTGTCGCACGCCGGGGTACCACTCGTGGGTCTGCCGGACGGACCCGATCATGAGGAACCGGCTCCGGGAATCATCGAGCACTCCTACTGGCTGCTGAGCGTGGGCCTGCCCTGGCTGGCCGGGCGGTGCCTGCCCAGAGGCGACAAATGGCGCTATCACCCGGAAAAAGGTCTGGTACGGCCCCCTCGGCGAGCCTGAAGGCTCCTCGATTGCCTACGGTAGGCAATGTGCTTCCCGCCCTGTCAGCGTCGCCCCGGTCCGGAGTCCTCACCGGATGGGGCAATGCGTGGCTTGCCGGGCTCGTCGGGCTCGACGACGTCATCACCCAGATGCACCGCGCGCTCGGTGGCGAGGCGGCGCCGCACACCCTCGGCGACGAGCCGCTCGTGCTGGGCCTGGGAGCCCTGCGTTCGGCCGGAGCGCAACGGCTCCGGCTGGTCCTGCCCGCCCCCGGGGACGCCACCGGCCTCCCCGGCCCGGCGGAGGTGAACAGGGACGCGATCACCGCCGGAGAGGCGATCATCGTGATCGGCCCGAACCCGCCGCTGGTGCTCGTCCCCGGGGTCGTCGTGCACGGGCCGGCCCTGGAGGGGCGGCYGGAGTCGGTGCACTGGCGGGTGCTCGTCGCGTCCCGCGTGCCACCGCCCGGAGCCGGCCTGCGCGCCGCGGAACACGACCTCAGCAACGCGATCCGCACCACGACGGCCGCGCTCATCGACCTCGACATCGCAAGCGCCCGCCCCGAGGTGCTCGCCCTGCTGCGCGACCGCGGGGTGGATGACCCGGGCCCGGGGCTGGGCCCGGGCCATCCACCGGGGGCGCACGCCCTGCTGGCCCGGGCGGAGCGGTTGTCGACCCTGCTCGACCTCGCCGCCCGGGACGACGGTGCCGCGGTGACCGCGAGCGAGATCGCCCGCAGGTCCGCGGCGCTGCGCAACCTTTCCGCGGCGGTGCGTCGCGCCTATGCGGCGGCCTACGACGCCTTCGACCCGACGTATGCCCCCGTGCCGCCCTCGAACTGACGATCGCCGGCTGTCCGCCCCGGCCGGCTCCGGTCAGTTCAGCCGAGGGCAGAAGTGCCCGGCCGGATCGTCCGGGCGACCGCACAGGACGCACGGTGGACGCCCGGCGGCGACGATCGTGCGGGCCCGTTCGATGAAGGCACGGGCCTGTTTGATCGACAGTCCCACCCGCAACGAGTCGAGCTCGTCCTCGCTCTCGGGGAGCCGGAACTCCCCGGGAGACAGCCCGGCCGCCTCGACGAAGACCCGATGGCCGTCCCAGGACACCGTGAGCTGGCCCAGATGGAAGTCCTCCTCGAACGGGGCATCCAGCGGGGCAAGATCGATCTCGACGTCCGAAGCGGTCGGAAGCACGATGCCCTGGGTCTGGCCCACCTGGCCGAGCAACGCGGTCAGCCCCTCCGCGAGGGCGGTGACCTCGGTTTTCTCCAGACCGACCGTCACGACCTGACCACGCCCGGCAGCCTGCAGGAAGAAGACCCGGTCACCCGGCTGGCCGACGGTTCCCACCACGAACCTTTCCGGGGATTCGAACACGTAGCGCCGCATATCTCCGATCGCTCCGTTACCTTGACTCGCTTCGTCGTTCGGTTCTGATCGCTTCGTTCCCCATCAGTATCGGTTCCCCATCAGCCTCGGTTCACCATCAGTATGGCCGCATCGCCATGCGGTCCGCCCTCGCCCACCCTCCCGGATTCAGGACCACCCCGGATTCGGGTCCGCGGGGATTCAGGTCCGCGGGGATTCAGGTCCGCGGGGGTTCAGGTCCGCGGCGGCCCGAGGGGCTCGCAGCAGTGCGCGGGGCAGTCCGCCGGCCATGGCCCGAGGCCGGTCAGCGACCGTCGGACACCGCCGGGACGACGCAGCTCCTCGATCAGTTCTCCCACCATCGAGACGAACCGCGGATCCACCCCGACGGTGCCCGCCCGCGTCGCCGGCAGGCCCAGCTCCCGCGCCCGTTCCAGGGCCCCCACGTCGAGGTCGTAGCGGACCTCCACGTGATCGCTGACGAACCCCAGCGGAATGATCACGGCACTGGCGGCCCCCGCCGCGGCCAGCTGCGCGAGCCGATCGCGCACGTCCGGCTCGAGCCACGGCACGCCCGGCGATCCACTGCGGCTGCAGAAGGCCAGGTCGAAGGGATGACGCACGCCGGTGATGCGTTCGATCCCCTCGATGATCACCGCCGCGGTGGCCCGCAGCTGGCGAGCGTAGGCGCCCTCGCCACGCCCGCTGGCGCGGGCCTGCGCGAGGGGGAGCGAATGGGCGGTGAAGATCAGATGGGCATCGGAACGCACCTTCGCCGGCAGGTCGGCCAGCGCCGCGACGCCGCGGTCCACCATCGGCTCCACGAACCCCGGATGGTCGAAGAACAGCCGCAGCTTCACCAGCTCGGGCGCACGGTCCCCCACCGCGGCGGCGGCTGCCGCGAGGTCCTCCCGGTACTGCCGGCATCCCGAGTAGGACGAGAAAGCCGAGGTGACGAAGCACGCGGCACGCCGGATGCCGTCGGCGGCCATCTGGGCGACCGTGTCGGTCAGATAGGGCGCCCAGTTCCGGTTCCCCCAGTAGACCGGCAGCCCGGGCAGCTCCGCACGCAACGCGGTGACCAGCGCCCGGTTCTGCTCGTTGAGGGGGCTACGCCCACCGAACAGGTGGTACTGCTCGGCGACGACCGCCAGCCGGGAGGCGGGGATGTCCCGGCCCCTGGTCACGTTGCGGAGGAACGGCAACACGTCGCCGGGCCCCTCGGGACCCCCGAACGAGACGAGCAGCAGGGCGTCCACGTCCCCCGATGCCCGGACGTCCCCCGATGCCCCGACGTCCCCCGATGCCCCGGCCCCGCTCATCTCGGCACGCTGCCGGCGATCTCCGCCGGATAGCTCGGGAAGTAGCGGGTGATCTCGGACAGCTCGAAGGTGGGCAGGATGGACCCGGCCGGTTCCCGCGCGAGCAGGAACGCGAACGACGCGCGGACCAACGCGATCAGGCCCGGCACATCGTCGGGCGAGAGCCCCACCGCCGTGAGCACCTTGTCATCGACCCGCACCCGGTAGTTGAAGGAGAGCCCGCGGACTCCCGGAGACGTCTCCTCCGCGACCTCGACGTCGAAGTCGCGGCCGCCGTACGGTTCCACCCGGATCACGCCCACCGACCCACCCCCTCGCGGTTGCGCCGACCGCACCGCCGCAGCCACCTCAACTGCTGAGCCACCTCAACTGAGAGGGAAGGCGCGCCCCTGGTTTCGATCAGCCAGCGGCGTGGCGGCACGGCGACGCCGCGCCATCTACGATATCCGTCGGCGCGCCCCACATGCGTCGCCGCCGGGCAAGAAGATCGCCTGCCCCGGCTCCCGCGCGGCAGCCGGGGCGGGCACCGGCCCACCCGGACGCCATCGCGGGTGATCCAGCCGATGATCAGACGGCCAGGTGAGCCTTCATGGCGCGGGCCCGCTCGCCGAGCTCGGGCATTCCCACGACCGTGACCCCGGCCGCGCCGAGCAGTTCGTAGCCCTGGCAGTCGGCGACGAACAGGCTGGGTTCCCGCCAGGCGATGACCACTCGGGGGATCTTCGCTTCCAGGATGAGCTGGGTGCAGGTGCGTGGCCACGACATGCGCTGGGAGCAGGGTTCGAGTGTGCTGTAGATCGTCGCGGTGGCGAGACGGGGGTCATCGGGAGCGACCTTCGCGAGCGCGGACTCCTCGGCATGCACCGTGTYGTCGACCTCGCGGGAAAACCCGAACGCGATCTCCTCGCCGTTCTMGCCGACGATGACGGCACCCACCGAGTAGGCACCGGTGGCGGGCGGGCAGCGGTGAGCGAGCTCGATGGCCCGCGTCATCCACCGGTGGTCATCGATCTGGGCCATGAGGGGCTCGTCCTTTCTCGGGCGGGTCCGGCAACCGTCGAAGAGCCCATCGCCTGCCGGAACTCGACCCCGTAGAGAACTTTGGCAACGATCTAGATGGTTGGGCCTGCTGGGAGCGCACGGCGCTCGGATGAGACCTGTT